>NZ_JBHXRU010000013.1:0-24325 GCF_042716255.1 Streptomyces sp. NPDC058662
GCCCGCGCCTGACGGGCCCGCGCCAGTCGCGCCCCCACCGGCCGGGCGGCCCGCGCCGGCCGGCATCCGGGTGTTCGACGCCGCGGCCACGGGCGGGCTGCTCGCCCCGGCCGCCGCGGCCGACGCGCTCGCCGCCGCCCTGCGCTCCGGGCTGGACCCCGAGACCTGTCCGCCGCGCACGGCACTGGCCGTGCCCGGCGGCGAACTGCTCCTGATGCCGGCCGCGTCGGGGGCGTACGCCGGGGTGAAGATCGCCGGGGTCGCGCCCGCCAACCCGGGCCGCGGGCTGCCCCGCATCACCGGCTCCTACCTGCTGCTGGACGGCCCCACCCTGCGCCCGCTGGCCCTGTTCGACGGCGCGGCCCTGACCGCCCTGCGCACACCGGCGGTCTCAGCTCTGGCCCTGCGCCACCTGGCGCCCGAGGGGCGGCCGCTGCGCCTCGTGCTCTTCGGCTCCGGCCCGCAGGCGTACGGGCATCTGGAGGCGGCCCTCGCCGTACGGGGGCTGGCCGAGGCCGTGGTGGTCGCCCGGAAGCGGGCCGGGGCCGAGGCGCTCGCCGCGCACGCCGCGGGCCTGGGCGTACCCGCCCGTACCGGGACCCCGCAGGACGTGGCCGGCGCCGACCTGGTGATCTGCTGCACCACCGCGCGGGAGCCCCTCTTCGACGGCAGCCTGGCCGGTCCGGACGCCACCGTCGTCGCCGTCGGCTCGCACGAGCCGGACGCCCGCGAGACGGACACGGCCCTCGTGCGACGCGCGGCCGTGTACGTCGAGTCGCGCACGGCGGCTCTGCGGGAGGCGGGGGACCTACTGGTGCCGGAGGCGGAGGGGGCCATCGGGCCCGGTCATATCACCGGCACCCTCGCCGACCTGGTCTCGGGCCGTATGCCCGGGGGCGGGCGGCCGGGTTGTCCACAGCTCTTCAAGAGCGTGGGCATGGCCTGGGAGGATCTTGCCGTGGCGGTCGCACTGTACGAAGCCGCCGGGGCGAGTAGAGAAACGTGACATTGTACGCTGTTCCTCTGCTCGTCGCAGGTGTCGCGGGTGTCGGAGGAAGAGCAATGGGTGACCTGAAGCAGCACAGTCTCATCAAGGCCCAGGAACGGCTCCGGGACCAGGTCGGCCACGCCCTGCGAGCAGCCCTGATAGCGGGTGAACTGCGTCCCGGCAGCGTCTACTCGGCGCCCGGACTCGCGTCCGAGCTGGGCGTGTCGGCCACCCCGGTGCGCGAGGCGATGCTCGACCTGGCCCGGGAGGGCCTGGTCGAGCCCGTCCGCAACAAGGGGTTCCGGATCACCGAGGTCAGCGAGCGCGACCTGGACCAGTACACCGAACTGCGCACGATGATCGAGGTGCCGACCATCGGCCGGATCACGAGGATCGCCACGGCCGAGCAGTTGGAGGCCCTGCGCCCCGTCGCGCAGGAGATCGTGACCAGCGCGCGCGAGCACAACCTCATCGGCTACCTGGAGGCGGACCGCCGCTTCCACCTCTCGCTGCTGGGGCTGTCGGGCAACGACCGGCTCGTCGAGACGGTCGGCGACCTGCGCAAGCGGTCCCGGCTGTACGGGCTCACCGGCCTGGACGAGGCCGGCAAGCTGGTGTCCTCGGCGGAGGAGCACATCGAGCTCCTCGACCTCATGCTGAGCGGGGACGCCGAGGCGGCTCAGGCGTGCATGACCCGCCACCTGGGCCATGTCCGCTCCCTGTGGGCGCAGGGCCGCGACGAGCCCGTGGGCCGCACCCCGGGCGGTCTCGGCTCGGGCGGCCTCGGCTCGGGCGTCTAGGGGGCCGGGGGGCGCCCGCCCCGACGCGGCAGTGGAGGTCGTCCTCGTCCTCCCCCGCCGGCTCGCGCAGGCGGGCCGGGCCGGGCGGCGGTGAGGTGCGGGCCGCCGCGCCCGCTTCGCCGGCTGCTTCCTTGTCGACGTACGTCTCCGGGTCCGTTTCCAGGTCCGTTTCCGCATCCATGTCCATGGGCGGTGATCGTAGGCCACGGCTCAACTCCGCGTAGGGCAAACGGATTTGGACACGGCTGGATAACGGGGGGCTCAACCTCTTGTCAGTGCAATTTCACATTACTATGTTATCGGTCACATCGTAGAGCGCGGCCCTTCACTGGAGTGACCCATGACCAAGCGCACCCAACTCGCCCTCGCCACCGCCCTGGTGGCGGCTCTCGCAGTCGGCGCCTCGGGCTGCTCCGAACCGGCGAAGGGCGCGGGCGGCGCGGGCGCCGCCAACCCGGCCGCCGCCAACGACGGCAAGGTCCTCGGCGGCACCCCGGTCAAGGGAGGGACGCTCACGGTCCTGTCGAACCAGGACTTCGCCCACCTCGACCCCGCCCGCAACTGGGTCATGCCGACCATGGACTTCGGCACCCGCCTCCTCTACCGCACGCTGGTCACCTTCAAGGCGGAGCCCGGCAAGGCCGGCAGCGAGCTGGTCCCCGACCTCGCCACCGACCTCGGCACCCCGTCCGACGGCGGGCGCACCTGGACCTTCACCCTCAAGGAGGGCGTCAAGTACGAGGACGGCTCGCCGGTCAGGGCCCAGGACATCAAGTACAACGTCGAGCGCTCCTTCGCCCCCGACCTCACCGGCGGCCCCGACTACGCCGCCCAGTACCTGGCCGGCACCGAGGGCTACAAGGGCCCGCTCCAGGGCGAGCACCTCGACTCGGTCAAGACCCCGGACGACCGCACGATCGTCTTCGAACTCAAGCGGCCCGTCGCCGAGTTCTCCGCCACCGCCACCCTGCCCACCTTCGCGCCCGTCCCGCAGGCCCAGGAGAAGGGCACCCAGTACGACGCCCGCCCCTTCTCCTCCGGCCCCTACAAGATCGACTCGTACGACCGGGACAAGAAGCTGGTCCTGGTCCGCAACGAGCACTGGGACCCGGGGACCGACACCGTGCGCAAGGCCTACCCGGACCGGTTCGTGGTCGTCATGGGCCTCAAGGGCGGCCAGATCGACGACCGCATCATCGCCGGCGAGGGCGCGGACGCCTCCGCCGTCCAGTACTCCGACATGCGTCCCGAGAGCGCCCCCAAGGTGCTGCCGAGGCCCGACGTCAAGGCGCGCCTGCTCGCCGAGTCCCAGGGCTGCACGGAGATGCTCCACCTGAACAACTCCCGCGCCCCCTTCGACGACCCCAAGGTCCGCGAGGCCATGCAGTACGCCGTCGACAAGGAGGCCGTGGTCACCGCGGGCGGCGGCCCGGCCCTCAACGAGGTCGCCACCGCCTACCTGCCCCCGGCCCTGTCCGGCGGCAAGCAGGCCGACACCCTGAAGATCGCGCCGGCGGGCGATCCGGCCAGGGCCAAGGAGCTCCTGAAGGCCGCCGGCAAGGAGGGCCTCAAGGTCTCACTTGCCGTGTCCACGGGGGACAAGGCCAAGGCGGAGGCCATCCAGCAGGGCCTGTCCCGCGCCGGTGTGGAGGTCGTCGTCGACACCGTCGACCCGGGCGCGTACTACGACGTCATCGGCGACCTGTCCACCACCCCGGACATGACGCTCACCGGCTGGTGCCCCGACTACCCGTCGGGCTCCACCTGGCTGCCCTTCGTGTTCGACGGGCGCACCATCAAGGACAAGGGCAACCAGGGCAACTACAGCCAGTTCCGCGACGAGGCCACCACGAAGCGGATCGACGAGATCAACGCCATGGCCGACGCCCAGCAGGCCAACCAGGCCTGGATCGACCTCGACGCCGCCCTCATGGCGAAGTCCCCCTCCGTCCCGGTCCTGCTGGAGCGCAAGCCCCTGCTCGTCGGCCCCAACATCGCGGGCGCCTTCGGCCACCCCGTGTGGACCGGCACCATCGACTACGCCACCATCGGGCTCAAGGACCCGTCGAAGAGCCAGGGCTGAGGCCGGCCGGACCCGACGGCATCCCGACATGACGACCACCACCGCACCCGCCGACGGCGCCCCGGAGGCGAAGGAGGTCCCCCCGGGCAGCAGCCCCTGGCAGCTCGCCCGGCGGGAACTCCGCCGCCGCCCCGCCGTCCGCGTCAGCCTCGGCCTCGTCCTGCTCTTCGTCCTGACCGCCGCCACCGCGCCCTGGCTGGGCGCGCTCGGCGGCTGGTCCCCCGAGGAGTTCGACAAGAGCGCCATCGACCCCTACCTCGGCGGCCAGCCCCTCGGCTCCTTCGGCGGGATCAGCTCCGAGCACTGGCTCGGCGTCGAACCCGTCACCGGCCGGGACCTGTTCGCCCGCGTGGTCCACGGCGCGCAGGTCTCCCTCCTGATCGCCTTCGCGGCCACCGCCATCGTGGTCCTCGCCGGAACCTCCGCCGGGATCGCCGCCGGCTACTTCGGCGGCCGCACGGACACGGTCCTGTCCCGGCTCATGGACCTGACCATGTCCTTCCCCTCACTGATCTTCATGATCGCGATGCTGTCCGCGGCCAAGGACGTCAACCGGATCGTCCTGATCACCGTCGTGATCGGCGTCTTCGGCTGGCCCGGCGTCGCCCGCGTCGTCCGCGGCCAGACCCTCTCCCTCAAACACCGTGAGTACGTCGACGCCGCCCGCGTCGGCGGTTCCGGCTCCTGGCGCATCCTGACCCGCGAGATCCTCCCCGGCGTCTCGGGCCCCGTCATCGCCTACACCACGCTGCTCATCCCCGGCATGATCAGCACCGAGGCCGCCCTCAGCTACCTCGGCGTCGGAGTCCGCCCGCCCACGCCGTCCTGGGGCCAGATGATCGCCGAGTCCGTGGCCTTCTACGAGACCGACCCCATGTACTTCGTCATCCCCAGCGTGTTCCTCTTCCTCGCCGTGCTCGCCTTCACCCTGCTCGGCGACGCCCTGCGCGACATCCTCGACCCGAGGGGCGGCCGCAGTTGATCCTCTACCTCGCCCGCCGGCTGCTCGCCGTGGCCGGCGTCCTCCTCGCCATCACCGCCGTCACCTTCCTCATCTTCTACGTGCTGCCCGCCGACCCGGCCGCGGCCGCCTGCGGCAAGACCTGCAGCGCCGAGCGGCTGGCCGACGTACGCACGTACCTCGGTCTCGACCAGCCCCTGTGGCGGCAGTTCGCCGACTTCCTGACCGGCATCTTCACCGGCCGCACGCTCGGCAGCGGCCAGTACGCCGTCGAGTGCGGCTTCCCCTGCCTGGGCTACTCGTACGAGAACTCCCTGCCCGTGTGGGACCTGCTCATGGACCGGCTCCCGGTCTCCGCCTCCCTCGCCGTCGGCGCCGCGGTGCTGTGGCTGGTCCTGGGCCTGGGCGCCGGAGTCACCGCCGCCCTGCGCAAGGACACCCTCACCGACAAGGCGCTGATGGTCGGGGCGGTCGCCGCGGCCTCGCTGCCCGTCTACTTCACCTCCGTGATGCTCATCCACGGTGTCATCCGCACAGCCGGCCTCCTGCCCTACCCCACCTACCGGGCCTTCTCCGACAACCCGCTCGCCTGGGCCTCGAACCTGCTGCTGCCCTGGACCGCGCTCGCGCTGCTGTACGCCGCCATGTACGCCCGCCAGAGCCGCGGTTCGATGATCGAGGCGATGGCCGAGCCGTACATCCGCACGGCCCGCGCCAAGGGGATGCCCGAGCGGGTCGTCGTCGTCAAGCACGGGCTGCGCTCCGGGATGACCCCCGTCCTGACGATCTTCGGCATGGACCTCGGAGGCCTGCTCGCGGGCGCCGTCATCACCGAGTCCATCTTCGGACTCCCCGGCGTCGGGCGGCTGTTCTACGGGGCGCTGGTCAGCTCCGACCAACCCGTGGTCCTCGGGGTCACCCTGCTCGCCGCCTTCTTCATCGTCGTCGCCAACCTCGCCGTCGACCTCCTGTACGCCGTCATCGACCCGAGGGTGAGGTACTGATGACCGCTCCGCTCCTCCAGGTACGCGATCTGCGCGTCACCTTCCCCACGGCGCGCGGCCCCGTGCGCGCCGTCGACTCGCTCGCCTTCACCGTGGAGGCCGGCCGCACCCTCGGCATCGTCGGCGAGTCGGGCTCCGGCAAGTCGGTCACCTCGCTCGCCGTCATGGGCCTGCACCGGGGCGCCGAGGTCGGCGGCTCCGTGGCCCTCGCCGGACGCGAGCTGACCGGACTGTCCGAGCGGGAGCTCTCGAAGGTCCGCGGCCGGCGGATGGCCATGATCTTCCAGGACCCGCTGTCCAGCCTCCACCCCTACTACACGGTCGGCGAACAGATCGCCGAGCACGTCCGGGTGCACTTCAGGTCCGGACGGGCCGCCGCCCGCAGGCGGGCCGTCGACATGCTCGGCGAGGTCGGCATCCCGGAACCGGCCCGCCGGGCCGGCGAGTACCCGCACCAGTTCTCCGGCGGCATGCGCCAGCGCGCGATGATCGCCATGGCCCTGGCCTGCGAACCCGAGCTGCTGATCGCCGACGAGCCGACCACCGCGCTCGACGTCACCGTGCAGGCGCAGATCCTGGAGCTGATCGCCCGCCTCCAGCAGGAGCGCGGCCTCGGCGTCGTGATGATCACGCACGACCTGGGAGTCGTCGCCCGCGTCGCCCACGAGGTCCTGGTCATGTACGGCGGCCGGGCGGCCGAACAGGCGGGGGTCGAGGAGCTGTTCGCCGACCCCGCCCACCCCTACACCCGGGGCCTGCTGGACTCCCTCCCGCGACTCGACACCGCCGACGACGAGCCGCTGCCCTCCATCCCGGGCTCCCCGCCGTCCCTGCTCGCGCCCGCCCCGGGCTGCGCCTTCGCCCCGCGCTGCCCGCGCGCCGCCGCGCGCTGCGCCCAGGAGCGCCCGGAGCCGGTCCGGTACGGGGACGGGCCCGGCCGCACCGCCGCCTGCCACTTCCCCGGAGTCCGCACCGTCGTCGAGGAGGCGGCCCGATGACCCGTACCGAACCGCTGCTGTCCGTACGCGACCTCACCATGACCTTCCCCGGCAAGCGGTCCGCGACCGGGCGCCGGGGGGCTCCCGTACGCGCCGTGGACGGGGTCTCCTTCGACCTGGAGGCCGGCCGGACCCTCGGCCTGGTGGGGGAGTCGGGCTGCGGGAAGTCCACCACCGGCCGGATGCTCGTCCGGCTCCTGGAGCCCACGTCGGGCCGGGTCGCCTTCGACGGCACGGACATCACCCGGCTGTCCCGGGGCGCCCTGCGGCCGCTGCGCAGGAACATCCAGATGGTCTTCCAGGACCCGCACTCCTCCCTCAACCCCCGCCAGTCCGTCGCCCGGATCATCAGCGACCCGCTGCTCGTCCAGGGCTGGACCGCGCGGGACGCCCGCCGCCGCGCCGCCGAGCTGATGGAGCTCGTCGGACTGATCCCCGAGCACATCGACCGCTACCCGCACGAGTTCTCCGGCGGGCAGGCGCAGCGCATCGGGATCGCCCGGTCGCTGGCGACCAGCCCCCGCCTGATCGTCGCCGACGAACCGGTCTCCGCCCTGGACGTGTCCGTGCAGGCCCAGATCGTCAACCTGATGGAGCGGCTGCGGGCGGAGCTGGGCCTGTCGTACGTGTTCATCGCGCACGACCTGTCGGTGGTCAAGCGGGTCAGCGACCGGGTGGCCGTCATGTACCTGGGCCGGATCGTCGAGATCGGCGACAAGCACGCCCTGTACGCCAGTCCCCAGCACCCCTACACCCGGGCGCTGCTGTCCGCCGTACCGCTGCCGGACCCGGTGGCGGAGCGGCGGCGGGAGCGGATCGTGCTGCTCGGCGACCCGCCGAGCCCGACCGCTCCGCCCCCCGGCTGCACCTTCCACCCGCGCTGCCCCAAGGCCGAGGACATCTGCCGCACCGAGCGGCCGCTGCTGCGTACGGCCGCCGGGCGCGAGGTGGCGTGTCACTTCCCGGGTGACTGACGGGGATCACGGGAAGGGGAGGGCCCCGGAGCCGATGGCGTCTCCGGGGCCCTCGCCCGTGCCCGGCCGTGCCCGCGGACCGCTCGGGCGCTCGGGCGCTCAGGTGTTCAGGCCAGTTCGCGGCGGAAGAAGGCCAGTTCCTGGGCCATGACCTTCTCGCGGGTACCGCCCGGGGTCATGTGCGTGACGCCGGGCAGCGCGAGCAGCTGGTGCGGGCGGCCGGCGTCCGTCAGCGCCCGCGACAGGCGCAGGGTGTGGGACGGGTGGACGTTGTCGTCGGCGAGGCCGGTGACCAGGAGCAGCGGGCGCCTGAGCTTCGGCGCGTCGGGGATCAGCGAATCCCGCTCGTAGACCTCCGGGTGCTCCTGCGGCAGTCCCAGGTACCGCTCGGTGTACGCCGTGTCGTAGTGCCGGAAGTCGGTCGGCGCGGCTCCGGCCGCCGCCGCGTGGAAGACGTCCGGGCGCCGCAGGACCGCCATCGCGGCCAGGTAGCCGCCGTAGGACCAGCCGCGCACCCCGACCCGGCCGAGGTCCAGGTCCGGGTGCCGGTCGCCGAGCGCCCGCAGCGCCGCGACCTGGTCCTGGAGGGTGACCTCGGAGAAGCCCCGGTGGACGGCGTGGGTGAAGGCGGGGGAGACGTACGGCGTCCCGCGGTTGTCCGTGGTGACCACCGCGAAGCCCTGGTCGGCCCACCACTGGCGGTGCTGCCAGCGGCGGGGCTCGGCGCTGACGTCCTGGAAGCCGGGGCCGCCGTAGCTGTCGAGCAGGACGGGCAGGCGCTGCCCGGGCACGTGCCCGCGCGGCAGCGTGAGGGCCGTCGGCACCCCGTGCTCGGTGACCCGCTCCAGGACCGGGACCACCCGGTGGGGCAGCGGCTCGGACAGGTCGCGGAGGGTGAACTCCCGCCCCTCGGCGGTGCGTACGGTCCGCCGCACGCCGTCCGCGTCGGCGGAGGTCAGCAACAGGCAGCCGGCCGAGGCCTGGACGGAGTGCACCCCGGGGCCGTCGGCGAGCGGGGTGGTCTCCCCGGTCGCCGGATCGAGGAGCAGCACCTGCTGCTCGGAGGGGTCGCGCTGCCCGGCCTCGATCAGCAGCAGGCCCTCGTGGCTCCCGGCCACGCGGCGCACCTGTGTCCCGTCGCCGGTGAGCAGCTCGCCGTCCACGGCGAGGGCGCGCGCGGCTCCGCCCGGGGTGTCGGCGGCGGTCAGCATCCGGCCGTCGGGGAGCCGGGCGGGGGTGCCGGGGAGCATCGGGTCCACCCACAGCGGGTGCGTGGTCCGGGAGAGCTCCCGGGTGCGGCCGGTCGCAGGGTCGGCGCTGAGCAGCAGGACGTTGCGCTGGAGCCGGTCCTGGACGGTTAGCAGGATCTCCCCGGCCGACTCCCAGCCCGCGTCGGAGACGTACGGGTAGGTCCCCGCGTCCCAGTCGAGCCGGATCCGGTCGCCGTCCTCGCGCAGCACCCACAGCTGCACCTCGGCGTTGGGGCCGCCCGCCTCGGGGTACGCGAAGTCCTCGGCCGGCAGCTCGGGGTGAGCGGGGTCGGTGAACCAGCGCCGCTGCAGGGCGGATTCGTCGACGCGGGCGGCGAGCAGTGTGGCCCCGTCCGGGGACCACCAGTGGCCCCGGGCGCGGCCCAGCTCCTCGGCGGCGGCGAACTCGGCGACGCCCCACCGGGCCCCGTCGTCCGGGCTCACCCGGCCGCCCGGGCTGACGTACAGGGCGTCGGCGCAGACGTAGGCGGTGCGCGACCCGTCGGCGTTGGGCCGGGGATCCGTCGCCGGTCCGGCGACCGGGAGCCGTGCGGCCCCGGTCCCGTCGGGGGAGGCCGCGTACAGCTGCCCGTAGAGGGGGAACACGGCGCGGCGGCCGTCGCCGGACAGGGCGTACGAGCCTATCCCGGCGGCGACGAGGCGGATGCGCTCGCGCAGCCGGCGCTCGGCGACGGGGAGCGGGCCGGGCTCCGGGCACAGTTCCCGCGGATCGGCCGTCCGGGACTCGGCGCCGGTGGCCGTGTCGAGGACCCAGAGGCTGTCGAAGGGGTCGGTGGGGCCGTCCGAGCGCAGGTACCAGAGCAGCCTGCCGCCGTCCCCGAAGGTGAACGCGCGCGGGGCGCCGTAGGTGAAGCGGGCCGTCCGTGCCGAGAGCGTGAGGAAGTCATCCATGATCGTAGTGTGACATGTGATATATCACCGGCACTAGGCCGTTCGAGTGGTGGCCTCCCGGGCCCGGGCTTAGCGTCGTGAGGGTGGACCGGAACCCTGTGCCGAGCACGAACGGGACCGACGGCAAGGTCCGTGGCGGCGCGAACGGCCTCGCGCTGTTCGTCATCGCCTCCTGCCAGCTCATGGTGGTTCTCGACATCACCATCGTGAACATCGCGCTGCCGCACATCCAGAGCGACCTCGGCTTCTCCACCGAGGACCTGTCCTGGGTCGTCAACGCCTACACGCTCACCTTCGGCGGCCTGCTCCTGCTGGGCGGCCGCGCGGGCGACATCCTCGGCCGGCGACGCGTGTTCATCTTCGGCGTCCTGCTCTTCGGCCTCGCCTCCCTGCTGGGCGGATTCGCCCAGAACGACGCGCAGTTGATGGCCGCCCGCGCCCTCCAGGGCGTCGGCGGAGCGATCGCCTCCCCCACCTCCCTCGCGCTGATCACGACCACGTTCAAGGAAGGCCCGGAACGCAACCGGGCGTTCGGCGTGTTCGCGGCCGTGTCGGCCGGCGGCGGCGCCATCGGCCTGCTGGCCGGCGGCATGCTCGTCACCTGGCTCGACTGGCGCTGGGTGCTCTTCGTCAACGTCCCGATCGCGCTGCTCATCGCCCTCATGGCCACCCGCGTCATCCGGGAGTCCGAACCGCACCCCGGGCACTTCGACCTCGCGGGCGCGCTGACCTCGACCCTGGGCATGGTCGCCCTCGTCTACGGCTTCATCCGGGCCTCGCAGGAGGGCTGGCGGGACGGGGTCACCCTCGGGTCCTTCGCCCTGGCCGTCGTCCTGCTCGCCGCGTTCGTGCTCATCGAGCGCCGCTCGCCCCAGCCCATCACCCCGCTGCACATGTTCGCCGACCGCAACCGGGCCGGGACGTACGGGATGATGCTCTTCCTCGCCTGCGCGATCTTCGGGATGTTCTTCTTCCTGACCCTGTTCGTGCAGAACGTCCTGGGCTTCAGCCCCTTGCGGGCGGGCCTCGCCTTCCTCCCCGTGAGCGCCGTCATCGCGGTGGGCGCGGGCCTCACCTCGCACCTGCTGCCGAGGTTCGGACCCAAACCGTTCATGGTGATCGGCGCCCTGTGCAGCGCCGCCGGTCTGGCCTGGCTGACGCTGACCGACGTCGACTCCACGTACCTGGGCAGCATCCTGGGCCCGATGCTGCTGTTCGCCCTGGGCATGGGCATGCAGTTCGTGTCCCTGACGCTGATGGCGCTGTCGAACGTCCCGGACCGGGAGTCCGGCGCGGCGTCGGGGCTCCTCAACGCGATGCAGCAGGTCGGCGGCTCGCTCGGGCTGTCCATCCTGGTCACCGTCTTCGGTACGGCCAGCCGCACCGAGGCCGAGCAGCAGGTCCCGGCCTTCCTCGCCCAGGCGACCCCGGCGGAGCGGATCCTCTTCGAACGCACCGGCCGACTCC
Organism: Streptomyces sp. NPDC058662; assembly: GCF_042716255.1. Lineage (NCBI taxonomy): Bacteria > Bacillati > Actinomycetota > Actinomycetes > Kitasatosporales > Streptomycetaceae > Streptomyces > Streptomyces sp. NPDC058662. The sequence continues at coordinate 11,438 of NZ_JBHXRU010000013.1, forward strand.
CCGACCCCTGGGGCGACTACGTCCTGACCTCGGGCGTCTCCGCCGCCTTCGTCACGGCCGCGATCTTCACCCTGGTCGCGGCGGTGATAGCGCTGTTCGCGATCCAGGTCCGGCCCTCGGACCTCGCCCGCCTCCAAGGCAACCACGCGCCGACCGCGGTCTGACCGGGCCGCGGCACGCGGTGCGGGAGCCGACCGGTCCGACCGGCCGCGCCCCGCGGTGGAAGACTGGGCGGCGTGATGGAACTGGACGGAGCCGCCGCCGACCCGGAGGCCCTGCGCGCCCTGGCACTCGTCAACTACGGGCACTTCACGACGATGCGCGTCGAGGACGGCCGGGTACGGGGCCTGGCCGCGCACCTGGAGCGGCTGCGGCGGGACTGCCGTGCGGTGTTCGACGCGGAGCTGGACCTCGACGGGGTACGCCGGCACCTGGGCCGCGCGGTCGCGGGAAGCGCGGCGGGCGGGGGCGCGCCGCTGATCGTCCGCGTCACCGTCTTCGACCCCGCGCTGGACCTGGGCCGGCCCTCCGCACCGGCCGCTCCGCGCGTACTGGTGACCACCCGCCCGGCGGGGCCGCTCGCGCCGCCCCCGATGCGGGTCGTATCCGTCCCGTACGAGCGCGACGCGCCGGCGGTCAAGCACACCGGCCTGTTCGGGGCCCTGCACGCGCGCCGGACCGCGCAGCGCGGCGGCTTCGACGACGCGCTCTTCCTCGGCCGCGACGAGCTGGTCTCGGAGGGCCCCACCTGGAACGTCGGCTTCGTCGACGCCGACGGCACCGTGGTCTGGCCGGCGGCCGAGGTCCTGCCGGGCGTCACGATGGAGCTCCTGCGCCGCCACCACCCCCACGTCGTCACCCCCGTCACCCGGGAGGCCGCCCACGGCATGCGGGCGGCCTTCGCCACCAACGCGGGCATCGGCGTCCGGGCCGTCACGGCGATCGACACCGCCCCCTTCCCACCCGACGACCCGGTCCTGGCCGCCCTGCGCGAGACGTACCGGTCCCTCCCGGCCGACCCCGTCCGAGCGGCCTGAACCGGCGCGCCCGGAGCGGGGTCGCGGCTCCCGGGGAGCGGGGTCAGCGGTCGCAGGCGATCCCGTCGCCGTCGCGGTCGAGCCCCTTGCGGTAGCCGGGCTCACCCACGCGGATCGGCGCGGCCCCGGCGGCCCTGGCGGCGTCGCAGTTCTTGTAGTAGGTGCTGCCGCCCCCGCCGGTGGTCGACCCGCCCGAGGAGGAGCTGCTGGAGCTGTCGTCGTTGTCGGGAGCCGGGGTCGGGGTCGGCGACGGCTTGGGCGCCGGCTCCGGCGGCGGCACGGGGCGCAGGGCGGATCCGGCCGCGGCCGGGCACTTCGTACCCGGGGCGACCAGGTGGACGTTCGGGTCGGCGGACCGCGGTACGGGAACCGTCCCGGCGGCGGGGCTCTGGAAGCAGACGACCCAGGCCGCGTGGTCCCCCGCGACCTCGACGTCGACGTAGGCGCTGAGCGCCTTCAACTCGCCGTCGATCAGGGCTTCCACGGCCTTCTCGGCGTCCGCGAAGGGCATACCGACGACGTTCGGCATGGGCGCTTCCGCGGGTGTCGGGCTCGGCGTCGGTGTGGGGCTCGCGGAGGGCGTCGGCGAGGCGCTCGACGTCTGGGCGACGACGGCCGGGGGCGTGGCGGCGGCCGCCGGCTTCTTCGGCGGGTCACCCATGAACGGGACCAGGAACCACAGCGCGGCGAGCACCGTGGCGGTGGTCTTCTTTCCCTTGCTCCAGCCGCTCGTCCAGGCCAGAGCGATACCGGCCGGCGGCAGGACCACCAGAGCCGCGATGATCAGAGCGGGATGCTGCCACCACTTCCGGGCGGACGAGGGCATGGGTGGGTAGGGGTGGGGCGCTGGGTACACGGCTCTCCAAGGGGGCGCGGAGCGACTTCAGCGGTGCTGCCACCGGCAAGTGGGGCGAGATTACAGAGAAAGCCGACGACCGCAGGCGGAAGTACGAAAACTGCGACACACCGGCAACCCGCACCCCGGCGCCGCCCCCGCCCGGGGCACCGACCGCCCCCGGGCGGGAAAGCCGAAAAGCCCCCTCCGGCCGCGCTGTCGCGCGACGGAAGGGGGCTGGGCCGCACCGGCCGCGGGGTCGGGCGCCCCTGGACGGGCAGCCCGACCGCGCGCACCGTCAGATGTCGCGGAAGATCTCGATCTGGGCGCCCACCGAGTTGAGGCGTTCGGCCAGTTCCTCGTAGCCGCGGTTGATGACGTAGACGTTGCGCAGGACCGAGGTGCCCTCGGCCGCCATCATCGCGAGGAGGACGACCACGGCCGGGCGGAGGGCCGGCGGGCACATCATCTCCGCGGCGCGCCAGCGGGTGGGGCCCTCGACCAGCACCCGGTGCGGGTCCAGGAGTTGGAGGCGGCCGCCGAGGCGGTTGAGGTCGGTCAGGTAGATGGCCCGGTTGTCGTACACCCAGTCGTGGATCAGGGTCTGGCCCTGGGCCGTGGCGGCGATGGCCGCGAAGAAGGGGACGTTGTCGATGTTCAGCCCGGGGAAGGGCATCGGGTGGATCTTGTCGATCGGGGCTTCGAGCTTGGAGGGGCGCACCGTCAGGTCCACCAGGCGGGTGCGGCCGTTGTCCGCCGTGTACTCCGCGGAGCGGTCGTGGTCGAGACCCATCTCCTCCAGGACCGCGAGCTCGATCTCCATGAACTCGATCGGGACCCGGCGGATGGTCAGCTCCGACTCCGTCACCACCGCGGCGGCGACCAGGCTCATCGCCTCGACCGGGTCCTCGGAGGGGGAGTAGTCCACGTCCACGTCGATGTGGGGGACGCCGTGGACGGTGAGGGTGGTGGTGCCGATGCCCTCCACCTCGACGCCCAGCGCCTCCAGGAAGAAGCACAGGTCCTGGACCATGTAGTTGGACGAGGCGTTGCGGATGACGGTGACCCCGTCGTGGCGCGCGGCGGCCAGCAGGGCGTTCTCGGTGACCGTGTCCCCGCGTTCGGTCAGCACGATCGGGCGGTCGGGGGAGACTCCGGCCTCGACCTGCGCGTGGTAGATGCCCTCCGTCGCGGTGATGTCCAGGCCGAAGCGGCGCAGGGCGATCATGTGCGGCTCGATGGTGCGGGTGCCGAGGTCGCAGCCGCCGGCGTACGGCAGGCGGAAGTGGTCCATCCGGTGCAGCAGGGGGCCGAGGAACATGATGATGCTGCGGGTGCGGCGGGCCGCGTCCGCGTCCATGGCCTCCATGTCGAGGCGGGCCGGCGGGACGAGTTCCAGGTCCACGCCGTCGTTGATCCAGCGGGTGCGGACGCCGATGGAGTTGAGGACTTCCAGGAGGCGGTAGACCTCCTCGATCCGGGCCACCCGGCGCAGGACCGTGCGGCCCTTGTTGAGCAGGGACGCGCACAGCAGGGCGACGCAGGCGTTCTTGCTCGTCTTGACGTCGATGGCGCCGGAGAGACGGCGCCCGCCCACCACGCGCAGGTGCATCGGGCCGGCGTAGCCCAGGGAGACGATCTCACTGTCGAGCGCTTCACCGATGCGGGCGATCATCTCCAGGCTGATGTTCTGGTTGCCGCGCTCGATCCGGTTCACCGCGCTCTGGCTGGTGCCGAGCGCGTCGGCCAGCTGACTCTGTGTCCAGCCCCGGTGCTGCCGGGCGTCACGGATGAGCTTGCCGATGCGTGCGAGGTAGTCGTCTGCCATGGGTGCACCGTATCTCAGATATGAGATATGGCTCGCGTGGGGTGTGGCGTACGGGTGTTACCGACCGTCAGCTTCCATCATGGGCCCCGCCCGGAGGTGCTGCGCGACGAGCCAGGACAAAGGGGGCAGAACCTCCGTAGGTGCGCCGGGGGCCAGTTGCTCCGGCACCCCCGTTCGGTTTCGCCCCGTTGGGCCATTCGGGGGGTATATGTCCCGCCGCTGGCCCGCGCGGTGACGAACGGCGTCCGTGTGCGGAGGGGGACGGCCGCTCGCCCGGTCGGCGCCCCGCCCCGGCCCCCGCCCCCGACCCCGCCGTCCGCGCCCCCCGCCGCGAGCGATCTCACCGCGCCGGAGCATCGGGGCCGGCGCCGACGGCCCGTGCGGCGGCCACCGCCTCCAGCAGGGGCCAGCCGTCGACCTCCGACGGCCGCCGCTCCCCGGGCTGCCAGCCGCGGGACAGTGCCGCGTCGAGCAGCGCCCGGACGGCCCCCGGCTCGTGCAGGTTCAGGTTCGCGCCCCGGGTGAAACCCACGTCCCCGGAGCCGAAGGGGGCGCCGCCCGGGACATACCTGCCGGGCCCGTCGGCGAAGACGACGCGCAGGGGGCCGCCGCTCCCCGAGGGCTGCGGGGACAGGGTGAGGATGTGCCGGCAGTCCACGGCCCGGCCGTCGGGACCCCTTGTATGGCTGTGGCGCATCGTCCACATGTACACGCGCCCGCCGGCGACCAGCCGGCGGGGCTTCTTCGATCGTCGAGGCACCCGGCCGAGCGTACGCGGCCTGCCGGGAGAGCCCCCGAGGACGCGGACTCCGGCTCCGGCGGGCGAAACCGCCGGCCGTCGGCCCGATCGCGTGTCGCCTTCGGCAAGGTCGCTGCAGCTTCGGGGTGACCTCAGAACCACGACGCATCGGCTGCGTCACTGCGTGACAAAGACGCCTCCGCTGAGCAGGGCCTCGCGTGCAGGTGCGCACGCCGTCGTCTGTTCACGGAGCGTCGAGGCGAATCCTTCCCGATTCATGCCGGCCCTTGCCCGTGCCAGTCGGCATCGAAGGCCGGTCGGGTCCAGAGTGTGAGGTCGCTGCTGGTGGCAACAGCCGAGGTGCGTCCGGACGGCGAGAAGCCGGCTGCCCGGAGTTCGGAATAATGGGAGTCGAAGACGTGCCGCCAATGTTCCCCGTGGGGCCCGCACGGCCGAGCTGGGTGATCACGGCGGTCTTCCCCGTTCCGGCCGGGCCGCAGACACCCCGTCCCGCTTCGCGCGAGCCCCCCCCACGCATCCTTACCCCAGTGCCTCCAGGAGTTCGCGCTCGCGCTCGATACTCAGGCCGGCCCGGCGGGGCCGGTCCAAACCCTGCTCCCGTTCCCAGCGCAGGGTGTCGGCCAGCAGCTCCGCCCGGGGCCGGTGCCGCAGGCCGGCCGAGCTGGCCGCGGCGCCGTCGCGGGCGCTGAAGCCGGCCCAGTCCGGGTCGGCCATCCACATCGCAAGCGACTGCGGACCCATGAACTGGGCCACGTTCTGCCCGAGCAGCCAGTCGGCGTCGGCCTCCACCGTCAGCCCGGTGTGCCCGCCGATCTCCCTCGACAGTGCGACCCACTCCCCGAAGGGAACGATGGGGCCGACCGCGTTGTACGTTCCGGTCGTCCCCTTCTCCGCACAGTCCAGCAGCCATGCCGCGAGGTCCCGCGCGTCAACCACCTGCGTCGGGCTGTCCGGGGAAGCCGGCACCAGCAGCGGCGCCAGCGGCTCGCGGGCTGCGCGGCCGACCCAGTACCCGGTGCGGCCGCTGTGATCACCGGGGCCGCCGATCAGTCCCGCCCTCGCGATGAGCAGCCGGTCACCCACCGCGACCGCCGCGGCCTCCTCGCAGGCAACCTTGGCCTTCCCGTACTCCTCGCGGTCGACCTCGTCCCGCTCGGCAGCCGGAAGCAGTTCCGCCGACTCGTCCGCCCCCGGCTGCGCGTGCGAGGCATACGCACTGACCGACGACACGTACGACCAGTGGCCCGCCCGCTCGCCGAGCGCCGCCAGTGCGCCGCGGACGAAGCCCGGCTGCCACGACACCTCGACCACGGCGTCCCAGTCCCGGTCCGCGAGGCTTTCGTACGCCGACGGATCACGTCGGTCCGCGGCTACCAACACCGCTCCCTCGGCTGCCTCGCCACTCTCCCCGCGGGCCAGGCAGGTCACCCGATGCCCACGTTCCAGTGCCTGCCGCGAGACCTCGCGGCCCACCCACGCCGTTCCGCCCAAGACCAAGATCTTCACCAAGTCACTCAAACACGGACGGTGAGCCTGCGCGGCTCTGCTTCGCCGAGGGCGTAGCGGTCCTCAACGGGCCGACAGGGCAGGCACCACCAGTCGTTTCCAACGGTCCTCGTGCCTGGATTCACCGAGACGGGAAGCCCGACGACCGGGTTCGCTGAGTGAACGACTCGTCCGGATGAGAGCGGTCAGGGGGTGCGCGCCTCGTCCCTTCGGGGCGACATGTACTAGAGTTATCTCGACATCGAGATATCTGCCGAAGGCGAACCGCAGCCGCCCCCGCTGGTAAGGGTTACCTAACTTAGCCCTACCTTAGCGGATTGGCCAAGGGGCGTGGCGGCAGGATGCGGTAAACGCGCGTAATTCATGCATGAAGGAGACTGTCGTGTCGGCGAACAGCTTCGACGCCCGCAGCACGCTGCAGGTGGGCGACGAGTCGTACGAGATCTTCCGGCTGGACAAGGTTGAGGGCGCGGCCCGCCTTCCCTACAGCCTGAAGGTCCTGCTGGAGAACCTGCTCCGTACCGAGGACGGTGCGAACATCACCGCCGACCACATTCGGTCGCTCGGTAACTGGGACTCGCAGGCCCAGCCCAGCGAGGAGATCCAGTTCACGCCGGCCCGCGTGATCATGCAGGACTTCACCGGCGTCCCCTGCGTCGTGGACCTCGCCACCATGCGCGAGGCCGTGAAGGCCCTCGGCGGTGACCCGGCGAAGATCAACCCGCTGTCGCCCGCCGAGATGGTCATCGACCACTCGGTCATCGCCGACAAGTTCGGCACGAAGGAAGCCTTCGCGCAGAACGTCGAGCTGGAGTACGGCCGCAACAAGGAGCGCTACCAGTTCCTGCGCTGGGGCCAGACCGCCTTCGACGACTTCAAGGTCGTCCCGCCGGGCACCGGCATCGTCCACCAGGTCAACATCGAGCACCTGGCCCGCACGGTCATGGTGCGCGGTGGCCAGGCCTACCCCGACACCCTCGTCGGCACCGACTCGCACACCACCATGGTCAACGGCCTCGGTGTGCTGGGCTGGGGCGTCGGCGGCATCGAGGCCGAGGCCGCGATGCTGGGCCAGCCGGTCTCCATGCTGATCCCGCGCGTCGTGGGCTTCAAGCTGACCGGCGAGCTGCCGGCCGGCACCACCGCCACCGACCTGGTGCTGACGATCACCGAGATGCTGCGCAAGCACGGCGTCGTCGGCAAGTTCGTCGAGTTCTACGGTGAGGGCGTCGCCGCCACCTCCCTCGCGAACCGCGCCACCATCGGCAACATGTCGCCGGAGTTCGGTTCCACCGCCGCGATCTTCCCGATCGACGACGAGACCCTGAAGTACCTGCGCCTGACCGGCCGCGACGCCCAGCAGGTCGCGCTCGTCGAGGCGTACGCCAAGGAGCAGGGCCTGTGGCTGGACCCGGCCGCCGAGCCGGACTTCTCCGAGAAGCTGGAGCTCGACCTCGCCACGGTCGTCCCCTCCATCGCCGGCCCGAAGCGCCCGCAGGACCGCATCGTCCTCGCCAACGCCGCCCAGCAGTTCGCGCAGGACGTGCGCAACTACGTCAGCGACGACGAGGAGGCCGGCAAGGAGTCCTTCCCGGCGTCCGACGCCCCCGCGTCCTCCAACGGTGTGCCGACCAAGCCCACCCTGGTGACCCTGGCCGACGGCACCTCCTTCGAGATCGACCACGGCGCTGTGACCGTCGCCGCGATCACCTCCTGCACCAACACCTCGAACCCCTACGTCATGGTCGCCGCGGCGCTCGTGGCGAAGAAGGCGGCCGAGAAGGGCCTGACCCGCAAGCCCTGGGTCAAGACCACCCTCGCCCCCGGTTCGAAGGTCGTCACCGACTACTTCGACAAGGCCGGCCTGACCCCGTACCTGGACAAGCTGGGCTTCAACCTGGTCGGCTACGGCTGCACCACCTGCATCGGCAACTCCGGTCCGCTGGACGAGGAGATCTCGAAGGCGATCAACGAGGCCGACCTCGCGGTCACCTCGGTGCTCTCCGGCAACCGCAACTTCGAGGGCCGGATCAACCCCGACGTCAAGATGAACTACCTGGCCTCCCCGCCGCTGGTCGTCGCGTACGCCATCGCGGGCTCCATGAAGGTGGACATCACCAAGGACGCCATCGGCACCGACCTCGACGGCAAGCCGGTCTTCCTGGCCGACATCTGGCCCTCCGAGGCCGAGGTCAACGACGTCGTGGCGAACGCCATCGGCGAGGACATGTTCAGCAAGTCCTACCAGGACGTCTTCGCCGGCGACGCCCAGTGGCAGGCGCTGTCGATCCCGACCGGCAACACGTTCGAGTGGGACCCGCAGTCCACCTACGTCCGCAAGCCCCCCTACTTCGAGGGCATGACGATGGAGACCACCCCGGTCTCCGACATCGCCGGCGCGCGCGTGCTGGCGAAGCTGGGCGACTCGGTCACCACCGACCACATCTCCCCGGCCGGTGCGATCAAGGCCGACACCCCGGCCGGCAAGTACCTCACCGAGCACGGCGTCGAGCGCCGCGACTTCAACTCGTACGGTTCCCGCCGCGGCAACCACGAGGTCATGATCCGCGGAACCTTCGCCAACATCCGCCTGCGCAACCAGATCGCGCCGGGCACCGAGGGCGGCTTCACCCGCGACTTCACGGTCGAGGGCGCGCCGGTCTCCTTCATCTACGACGCCTCGCAGAACTACCAGGCCGCCGGCGTCCCGCTGGTCATCCTGGCCGGCAAGGAGTACGGCTCCGGCTCCTCCCGCGACTGGGCGGCCAAGGGCACCGCGCTGCTCGGCGTCAAGGCCGTCATCGCCGAGTCCTACGAGCGCATCCACCGCTCCAACCTGATCGGCATGGGCGTCCTGCCGCTGCAGTTCCCGGAGGGCGCCACGGCGGCCTCGCTGGGCCTCACGGGCGAGGAGACCTTCGCCTTCACCGGTGTGGAGGAGCTGAACAACGGCACCACCCCGCGCACGGTCAAGGTCACCACCGACACCGGGGTGGAGTTCGACGCGGTCGTCCGCATCGACACGCCGGGCGAGGCGGACTACTACCGCAACGGCGGCATCATGCAGTACGTGCTCCGGAACCTCATCCGGGGCTAGGGCGCGCCAGGCGGAGCCCCAATCAGTCGCCGGGGCTCCGCCAGTCGGCACCATAGGGCCGTATCCCCACCAAAAGGGGGTGCGGCCCTTCCGTTTGTCCGCGGCGCCCCCGCGGACGGGACCAGGTGACGGAGAGGTCTCAACTCGGAAAAACTGAGGCCCATCCTTGTGCACGATCTTGCTCCGGCGAGCGGAAGTGGACTATACCTGTGCCCGTCCAGACCACCGCGAGACGAGCGGCTCCGGACCGGGGGACGGCGGGGACCTGCGGCGATGTCCGCATGTACGGCAACTGCCGTATTTCCTTCCTCCTTCACACTCCTGACGAAGGCGAGGACTTGAGCATGGGATCCACCTCCGCCCACGGCGAGAACAGCATCGGTGCGGGCCTCGGCCGCCGTGATCTGATCAAGCGCTCCGCGGCACTCGGCCTCATCACCGTGCCCACGATGGGCTTCCTGTCCGCGTGCGCCTCCGGCGGCGAGGAGGCGACCACCAACGGTCCCTCCAAGGCCCCCACCACCCCCGAGAACCCCTTCGGCGTCGCCAAGGGCGGCAAGCTGGACGTGGTCGTCTTCAAGGGCGGCTTCGGCGACGACTACGCGAAGGCATGGGAGGCCGCCTTCGACAAGAAGTGGGGCACGACCAGCTCGCACCTGGGTACCCAGGAGATCACCGCCAAGCTCCAGCCGCGCTTCAACGGCGGCAACCCCCCGGACGTCGTCGACGACGCCGGCGCCCAGCAGATCAAGCTGGACGTGCTCTTCAAGGGCGGCCAGCTGGCCGACCTCGCGGTGGTCCTGGACGCCCCCTCGCTCGACGACCCCTCCAAGAAGGTGCGCGACACCCTCATCAAGGGCACCGTCGAACAGGGCACCCAGGGCGGCACGTTCGTGGCGCTGAACTACGTCTACACCGTCTTCGGGTTCTGGTACTCCGGCAAGCTCTTCAAGGAGAAGGGCTGGACGGCCCCCAAGACCTGGGACGAGTTCCTGGCCGTCTGCGCCAAGGCCAAGGAAGCGGGCATCGGCGGCGTCGCCCACCAGGGCAAGTACCCGTACTACATCAATGTCGTCATCATGGACCTGATCGCCAAGAAGGGCGGTCTGGAGGCCATGAAGGCCATCGACAACCTCGAACCCAACGCCTTCGAGGGCAATCCGGCGGCGCTCGCCGCCGTCGAGGCGGTCTACGAGGTGGTCGAGAAGGGCCTCCTGATGCCGGGCACCAACGGCCTCACGCACACCGAGTCCCAGACGGCGTGGAACCAGTACAAGGCCGCCTTCATCCCCTCCGGCTCCTGGCTGGAGAACGAGCAGCTGAAGCAGACCCCGGAGGACTTCGACATGAAGTTCCTGCCGGTCCCCGTCCTCGCCGACAGCAAGCTCCCCTTCGAGGCCATCCGGGCCGGCGCCGGCGAGCCCTTCATCGTCCCGGAGAAGGCCGCCAACAAGGCGGCGGGCCTGGAGTTCCTCCGCTCCATGCTGTCCCGCGAGTGGTCCACGATCTTCGCCCAGCAGGCGAACTCGCTCACCGTGGTCAAGGACGGCGTCGACCCGAACGTCAAGCTCCGCCCCGGCACCCAGTCGGCCGTCGAGGCCCTGAAGGGCGCCGGCGACAACACCTTCAACTACCTGTACACCGAGTGGTACAGCGAGATGGGCACGGAGATCGAGAACGCGTCCAATGAGCTGATGGCGCAGCGCATTCAGCCCAAGGAGTGGATCAAGCGCGCGCAGGCTGCGGTAAACAAGGCGGCCCAGGACCCGAACGCGAAGAACAACAAGCGCAGCTGACACCACGTCCACCGGCCACCCGGCGACACCAGGGACGGACACCATGAGCCACGTAGCCCAGGGGAGAGGCAAGAACGGCTTCATCGCCGGCTTCCTCATCGCGCCACTCGCGCTGTACCTCACTTTCGTCATCTGGCCGTATGTGCAGACATTCGGCTACTCCTTCACCAACTGGACGGGGCAGTCCCCGACGTTCGACTTCGTCGGTCTGGACAACTACGCGACGTTGCTGAAGGACGAGGTCTTCCGCGGCGCCCTCTGGAACAACCTGCTGCTCCTGGTGTTCGTCCCGGTGATCACCATCCTGCTCGCCCTCTTCTTCGCCTTCATGGTGAACGCGGGGGGCCGCAGCGGGGCCGGCGGCGTCCAGGGGATCGGCGGATCGCGCTTCTACAAGGTCGTCTACTTCTTCCCGCAGGTCCTGTCCCTCGCGATCCTCGCCGTGCTGTTCGGCGCGATCTACCGCAGTGACGAGGGCGGCCTGCTCAACGGCTTCCTCGTCAAGACCGGCCTGATCGACGCCCAGCACCCGGTCGAATGGCTGAACGAACCCAACTTCGTCCTGTGGTGCCTGCTCTTCGTCGTGGTCTGGCACGGCGTCGGCTTCTACCTCGTCCTGTTCTCCGCGGCCATGCAGTCCGTCCCCAAGGACATCTACGAGGCGGCCCTGCTCGACGGCGCCGGGCGCGCCCAGACCTTCTTCAAGGTCACGCTGCCCCTGCTGTGGGATTCTGTGCAGACCTCCGCGGTCTACCTGGGCATCGCCGCGATGGACATGTTCGTCCTCGTGTCGACCATGACCTCGGGCCAGTTCGGAGGCGGACCCGACCACCACAGCGAGGTCATGGCAACCGTGCTGATGCGCAACTTCCTGTACTTCGGCAAGAGCGGCTACGCCTGCGCCATGGGCGTGGTCATGCTCGTCCTGACCATGATCCTCTCCGTCATCACGCTGCGCGCCACCCGCCGCGAGCGCATCGAGTTCTGAGCGGAGCTCCACGATGAGTGCACAGTCCACAGTGATCAAGGCTCCGGGCGAAGCTGCCGCGGAGCGGTCCGGCGGAGCCGGACGGACGGGGGAGCCGGACAAGCGCCGCTCCGAGGGCGTGGTCCTCAACGTCTTCTCGCACGGGTTCCTCGTCCTCTGGGCGATAATGATCGTGCTGCCCCTGATCTGGCTCGCGCTCGGCTCCTTCAAGACCGACGCGCAGATCGGCGGCTCGGCGCTGAGCTGGCCCTCGAACTGGAACTTCGACGCCTTCGGCCGGGCCTGGGACAAGGGCATCGGCGGGTACTTCACCAACACGCTGATCGTGCTGGTGTTCTCGGTGCCGCTGACCATGCTGTTCGGCTCGATGGCGGCGTACGTCCTGGCCCGCTACCCCTTCAAGGGCAACCGGGTCATCTACTACTTCTTCGTCAGCGGGGCGATGTTCCCCGTGTTCCTGGCGCTCGTGCCGCTGTTCTTCATGGTCAAGCGCTTCGACATGCTGAACACCTACCAGGGCCTGATCCTGGTGTACGTCGCCTACTCCATGCCGTTCACCGTCTTCTTCATGCACTCCTTCTTCCGGACCCTGCCCACGGCGGTCCACGAAGCGGCGGTCATCGACGGCGCCTCCGACACCCGGATCTTCTTCCAGGTGATGCTGCCGATGGCCAAGCCCGGCCTGATCAGCGTCGGGATATTCAATGTCCTGGGCCAGTGGAACCAGTACATCCTTCCCGCCGTGCTCATGCAGCCGCAGACGAGCGGAGACCCCGAGCGCTACATGCTCACCCAGGGCCTCATCCAGCTCCAGTACCAGATGGGCTACGAGACGGACCTGCCCGTCCTGTTCGCCGGCGCCACCATCGCGGTCATCCCGATGCTGGCGGTCTACCTCTCCTTCCAGCGCCAGATCCAGGCCGGCCTGACCTCCGCCACCCTCAAGTAGCGCCCGCGCCCGGCCGGCCGGGCGCGGGGGGCCGGGGGGGGGGGCCCCCCCCCCCGGCCCTGTCCCCCGGGCGGCGAAAGCCCCGTGGCGAC
>NZ_JBHXRU010000013.1:24335-90776 GCF_042716255.1 Streptomyces sp. NPDC058662
TACCCCGCCGCCCCGCGCCTCACCCGGGCCGCCATCCCCCCCGCCCCCACAATGACGCGCCCGCGCCCGGCCGCCGGGGCCCGGGGGCCCGGCGCCGGGCCCCCGCGCCCCGGCCCGTACCGCCGGGGCGGCTACAGCCAGGTGCCGAAGCGGCGGATGTACCAGGTCTTCACGGCCTGCGTGAGCGCGCAGTACGCGAGGAGTACGCCGGCCAGCCACGGGAAGTAGCCCGCCGGCAGGGCGACGAAGCCCAGCGAGGGCGCCAGCGGCGAGAAGGGCAGGTACAGCCCGGCCAGCACCGCGACGACGGTCATCGCCATCACCGGCCAGGAGGCGCGGGACTGGATGAAGGGGATCTTCCGGGTACGGATCATGTGGACGACCAGGGTCTGCGAGAGGAGGCCCTCGACGAACCACCCGGACTGGAAGAGGGCCTGGCCCGCCTCGCTGTCGGCACCGAAGACGTTCCACATGATCAGGAACATCGCGATGTCGAAGACCGAGCTGACGGGACCGATGGTGACCATGAAGCGGAGGATGCCCCTGGCGTCCCAGTTGCGGGGCGTGCGCAGGTACTCCTCGTCCATCCGGTCCCACGGCGTCGCGAGCTGGGCGATGTCGTAGACCAGGTTCTGCACCAGCAGCATGATCGCGAGCATGGGCTGGAAGGGGATGAACGCGCTCGCCACCAGCACCGAGAAGACATTGCCGAAGTTCGACGACGCCGTCATCTTGATGTACTTGATCGTGTTGCCGAAAGTGGTCCGACCCTGGACCACACCCCGCTCCAGGACCGTCAGGTCCTTCTCCAGCAGGATGACGTCCGCCGACTCCTTGGCGATGTCGACCGCGGTGTCGACCGAGATGCCGACGTCGGCGTCGCGCAGCGCGGCCGCGTCGTTGATGCCGTCCCCGAGGAAGCCGACCGTGTGTCCGTCCGCCTGCAGGGCGCGCACGATCCGGGCCTTCTGCACCGGGTTGACCTTGGCGAAGACCGTCGTACGGGCGGCCAGCGCGCGCAGCGCCGCGTCGTCGAGCCCGTCGAGCTCGGCTCCGAGCGCCACGTGCCCGACGTCGATGCCGACGTCCGCGCAGACCCGGGCGGCCACCAGGTCGTTGTCGCCGGTCACCACCTTCACCGCGACGCCCTTGTCGGCCAGGCCCTGGAGGGCCCGGGCGGCGTCGGCCTTCGGCGGGTCGAGGAAGGCGAGGAAGCCGACCAGCGTCAGGCCGTCCTCGTCCGCGACGGTGTAGGTGTCGCGCGGAGAGGCGATCGAGCGGGTGGCGACGGCCAGGACCCGCAGGCCCTGCCGGTTGCCGTCCTGCGCGATGCGGCCGACGTGCCGGCGCAGCCGCTCGGTCAGTTCGACCTCGGCGCCCCGGTCCCTCGCGCGGGTGCACAGGGCCAGCACCTCTTCGACGGCGCCCTTGGTGATCATGACGTGCTCGGCGCGGTCGACACCGCCCGGCAGCGGGTCGCGGCTCAGGACCACGGACATCCGGCGCCGCGCGAAGTCGAAGGGGATCTCGTCGACCAGCGAGAACCGCGCGTCGACGACAACCTCCTCGGCCTCGCCGACGCGGTCGATGACCGCCCGGTCCATCAGGTTCCGCAGGCCCGTCTGGAAGTGCGCGTTGAGGTAGCCGTACTGGAGCACCTCGTCGTCCTCGTCGCCGTGCACGTCCAGGTAGCGGTCGAGGACGATCCGGTCCTCGGTGAGGGTCCCGGTCTTGTCCGTGCACAGCACGTCCATGGCGCCGAGGTTCTGGATCGCGTCGAGGCGCTTGACGACGACCTTGTGCCGGGACATGGCCACCGCGCCGCGCGCCAGGTTGGCGGAGACGACCATCGGCAGCATTTCGGGGGTCAGGCCGACCGCAACCGCGACACCGAAGAGGAAGGCTTCGTCCCAGTCGCCCTTGGTGAGCCCGTTGACCATGAAGACGACCGGGACCATGACCAGCATGAACCGGATCAGCAGGAAGCTGACCTTGCGCACGCCCGTGTCGAAGTTGGTCTGCGGGCGATCGCCGACCAGGGAGCCGGCCATGGATCCGAAGTAGGTGTCGGCGCCGGTGGCGACGACCACGCCGACCGCGGTGCCGGAGGTGACCGAGGTCCCCATCAGGACGAGGTTGTCCGCGTCGACGGGGTCGCGGCCCTCCTGCCCGCCGGGGTCCCCCGCCCGGGTGTCGGCCTTGGCGGCGGGCAGGGACTCGCCGGAGAGGGCGGCCTGGCTCACCATCAGGTCCTTCGAGGTGAGGAGCCGCAGGTCGGCCGGGACCAGGTCGCCGGCGGCGAGCTGCACCAGGTCGCCGGGTACCACCTGGTCCATGGGTACCTCGCAGACCGTGGCGGCGGAGCCGCCGGCGTCCCGGCGCCGCACCGCGCAGGTGGTGGTGACGAGCTGCGCCAGCGCGTCGGCGGCGCGCCCCGAGCGGAACTCCTGCCAGAAGCGCAGCAGGCCGCTGACCCCCACCATCACGGAGAGGATGACGACGCCCGGATCGGCGGGGTCCTGCCAGTACATGACGCCGGCGAGGAAGAGGAGGACGCCGATGAAGGGGTTGCAGAACGCCTTCGCCAGCTGGACGAACCAGCGGGGGGCGCGCTCCCGGGCGACGGTGTTGGCGCCGTGGCGCTCCAGGCGCAGAGCCGCCTCGGCGCGGGTGAGTCCGGCGCGCGAGGTGTCCACCTGCTGCAGGACCTGGACAGCGGAGCGGGCGCCGGCCTCGGCGAGGCGCTCGCCGACGAGCCGGGTACGGGACTCCAGCTCGGCGGCCCTGCGCTCACGGCGCGGGCGGCCCGGCGGTGCGAGCTTCACGGGGGTACGGGGGGTGAGCATGGTCATGACGAGAACCTCTCTCCGCGCCGTCCGGGCAGCACGGAGCCGCCCGGTAGCACGGAGTGGTCACGCGTCGGCGCGCTGCGGCCCGGAAGGGGGTCGCGGGCACGCCGACGGGCATGGGTGACGCACGCCGGGCAGGGCTTGCTGCCGGGGCATGCGGGGAAATGCCGAACGGTACGGGACGCGGGGGCCGCGGCCGTGCGCACTCGGGAGAGGTCAGCCGGTCAGGAGATCAGCCGACGAGGGCGCGGCAAGGACTTCGATCGGGACTCATCCCGAACACCTCCTCGCGCAGCGCCGTCATTACAGGGCGCCGGCCCGGCCGGAAAGGCCGCAGATGCTCGGCGCCGGTGCGACCGTAGCACGATCCGACCGGGTGTTCCCTCCCGCTTGCAGCCGATAGCATCCGATTCGTACTGCGTCACCCTCTTGACGTCTCGATGCGTAAAGGCTCGACTTAAGGTTCACAAGTTGGAGAGACGCCGGGTTCTCGGAGTGTGCATCCGCGACGGCCCGGCCGGGGGGCGACGGCTGGCCGTCGCTTATGGGCAGGAGTGGATGAGTCGTGCAGACTCCCGGATCGCAGTCCTCGCTGCATCGGGCGAACCTCGAACGGGTCGTGCGTGCGGTGCGCCTCGCCGGTTCGCTGACCCAGGCGGAGATCGCCCGCAGCACCGGACTGTCGGCGGCCACGGTCTCCAACATCGTCCGCGAGCTCAAGGACAGCGGGACCGTCGAGGTCACGGACACCTCGGCCGGCGGACGCCGGGCCCGCAGCGTCTCCCTCAGCGGGGACGCGGGCATCGTCATCGGCGTGGACTTCGGCCACACCCACCTGCGGGTGGCCGTGGGGAACCTGGCCCACCAGGTACTCGCCGAGGAGGCCGAGCCGCTGGACGTCGACGCCTCCTGGACGGACGGCTTCGACCGGGCCGAGCTGCTGGTGGGACGGCTGATCGCGGGCATAGGGGTGGGCCCGGACAAGGTCATCGGCGTCGGGCTCGGCGTCCCCGGCCCGATCGACGTGGAGTCCGGGACTTTGGGGTCGACCGCCATCCTGCCGGGCTGGGCGGGCATCAACCCGCAGAAGGAGCTCTCGCAGCGCCTCGGGGTGCCGGTGTACGTGGACAACGACGCGAACCTCGGGGCCCTCGGTGAACTCGTCTGGGGGAGCGGCCGGGGAGTGAAGGACCTGGCCTACATCAAGGTGGCCAGCGGCGTCGGCGCCGGACTGGTCATCAACGGCCAGATCTACCGCGGACCCGGCGGTACCGCGGGCGAGATCGGCCACATCACGCTGGACGAATCGGGTCCCGTGTGCCGCTGCGGCAACCGCGGCTGCCTGGAGACCTTCGCCGCCGCCCGGTACGTCCTGCCGCTGCTCCAGGGCACGCACGGGCCGGAGTTGACGATGGAGCGGGTCGTCGAGCTGGCCCGCGGCGGGGACCCGGGCTGCCGCCGCGTCATCACCGACGTGGGCCGCCACATCGGCAGCGGCGTGGCCAGCCTGTGCAACCTCCTGAACCCCAGCCGGGTGGTCCTGGGCGGCTCGCTCGCGGAGGCGGGTGAACTGGTCCTGGCTCCCATCCGTGAATCCGTGGGGAGGTACGCGATTCCCAGCGCGGCCCGGCAGTTGTCGGTGCTCACGGGGTCGTTGGGGGGCCGCGCGGAGGTACTGGGGGCGCTGGCCCTGGTGCTCAGCGAGATGGGCGATTCGACGCTTTTGTCGGACCATGGAAGTGGAGTGCGAGCACCAGCCGTCTTGTCTTCAGGTAGATAACGGATGGCACCGTTGTCATCTCGTTAAGGATTCACTCCTTGACGGCAAAACGCGGCCGGGGTTGACTCACATCCACCTCGGCCGCAGTGTTGCGGCCTCGTCAGGGAGGTTCAAGTAATGAACACGCGTATGCGTAGAGCCGCCGTAGCCGTCGCCGCTGGTGCCATGGCTGTCTCGCTGGCCGCTTGCGGCAGTGCGAAGGAAGCCGGCGGAGGCGCCAAGGAGTCCGGCGCCGACAAGGGCGAAGCCATCAAGGTGGGCCTGCTCCTGCCGGAGAACCAGACCGCGCGCTACGAGAAGTTCGACAAGCCGCTCATCGAGAAGAAGGTCGCCGATCTCACCGGCGGCAAGGGCGAAGTGGTCTACGCCAACGCCAAGCAGGACGCCACCACCCAGAACTCGCAGGTCGACACGATGATCACCAACAAGGTGGACGTCCTGATCATCGACGCGGTGGACTCCAAGGCGATCGCCGGCGCGGTCAAGCGGGCCAAGGACAAGGGCATCCCGGTCGTCGCCTACGACCGCCTGGCCGAGGGCCCGATCGACGCCTACACCTCCTTCGACAACGAAGAGGTCGGCAAGGTCCAGGGCAAGGCGCTGCTGGAGGCGCTGGGCGACAAGGCCAAGTCCGGCCAGATCGTCATGATGAACGGCTCGGTCACCGACCCGAACGCGAAGCTCTTCAAGCAGGGCGCGCACTCCGTCCTCGACGGCAAGGTGAACGTCGGCAAGGAGTACGACACGGTCGAGTGGAAGCCGGAGAACGCCAACACCAACATGGCGGCCGCGCTCTCGGCGATCGGCAAGGACAAGATCGTCGGCGTCTACTCCGCCAACGACGGCATGGCCGGCGGCATCATCACCGCCCTCAAGGCGGCCGGCCTGTCCCCCCTGCCCCCCGTCACCGGTCAGGACGCCGAACTCGCCGGTGTCCAGCGGATCGTCGCGGGTGAGCAGTTCATGAGCGTCTACAAGCCGTACGCCCCCGAGGCCGCGGCCGCCGCCGAGATGGCCGTCGCCCTCGCCAAGGGCGAGAAGATCGACGGGATCATCAACCAGAAGGTCGACAGCCCCACCAACCCGGGCGTCCCCTCCGTGCTGATCCCGGTCGTCTCGCTGACCAAGGCCAACATCAAGGACACCGTCGTCAAGGACGGCGTCTACAAGGTCGAAGAGATCTGCACCGAGAAGTACGCGGCCGCCTGCGCCGCCATCGGCCTGAGCTGAGGCCCCGTCGCCTCGTCCGCGAGGCGGCCCCCGCGCCTGTCCGGCGCCCCGCCCTTCCTTCCCCGCCACCGCGGGGCGCCGGACAGAAACGATTCACCACCCGCTCCACCGTTCCACCGCCCCACCCCCCTATTCGCCCCGCTCCTGCTCTTTTGCACGACATCCCCGCCGGTCAGGCGGCGAAGGAGATGGTTCATGTGTCCGCTGCGCCCGTGCTGGCGTTGCGAGGGGTCTCAAAGCGGTTCGGCGCCGTTCAGGCCCTGACCGACGTAGAACTTGAGATCCACTCCGGCGAGGTGGTCGCCCTGGTAGGCGACAACGGCGCCGGCAAGTCCACGCTGGTCAAGACGATCGCCGGCGTGCACCCCATCGATGACGGCGTCATCGAGTGGGAGGGACGCCCGGTCTCGATCACCAAGCCCCACGACGCCCAGAACCTGGGCATCGCGACGGTCTACCAGGACCTCGCGCTGTGCGACAACATCGACGTCGTCGGAAACCTCTTCCTCGGCCGCGAGCTCAAGCGCCGCGGTGTCCTCGACGAGGTGGAGATGGAGCGCCGCGCCCGCGAGCTCCTGACCACCCTGTCCATCCGGATCCCCAGTGTCCGGATCCCCATCGCCTCGCTCTCGGGCGGCCAGCGCCAGACCGTGGCGATCGCCCGCTCGATGCTGGGCGAGCCCCAGCTCGTGATCCTCGACGAGCCCACCGCCGCCCTCGGCGTCGAGCAGACCGCACAGGTCCTCGACCTCGTGGAGCGGCTGCGCGAGCGCGGCCACGCCGTCATCCTCATCAGCCACAACATGGCCGATGTGAAGGCGGTCGCCGACAAGGTGGCCGTCCTGCGGCTGGGCCGCAACAACGGTGTCTTCAGCGTCGCCGACACCTCGCAGGAAGAGATCATCTCCGCCATCACCGGTGCCACGGACAACGCCGTGACCCGCCGGGCGGCCCGTACCGGGGAGGCCCGCAAGTGAGCACCCAGAACCCTCCCTCCTCTCCGCTGAACAAGGGCCCCGCAGGCCGGGCGGAGCACGTCGACCCGGTCAACCCGGCCGCCGCGCCGGACGCCATCCCGGCGGTGGACCCCCGCCTGCTCGTCCGCGAGCAGGGACTCGGCGGGTACGTGAACGAGTTCGGCCGCAAGCTCAAGGCCGGTGACCTGGGATCCGTACCGGTCGTCCTCGGCCTGATCATCATCTGGTCCATCTTCCAGGGGCTGAACTCGAACTTCCTCTCCCCGGAGAACCTCACCAACATCGCGATCACGATGGTCGCCACCGGCATGATGGCCGTCGGCATCATCTTCGTCCTGCTGCTCGGCGAGATCGACCTCTCGGTCGGCTCGGTGAGCGGCGTCTCGGGCGCGATCGTCGCCGTCCTCGCCGTCACCAACGGCGTGAACGAGTGGCTGGCGATCCTGGCGGCCGTGGCCGGAGGCGCCCTCATCGGCTCCATCCACGGCTTCTTCTTCGCCAGGATCGGTGCCCCGGCCTTCGCGGTCACCCTGTCGGGCCTGCTCTTCTGGTCCGGCGCGATGCTGCAGATCCTCGGCAGCAACGGCACGATCAACCTCGACTCCGAGGGCGTGGTCGGGCAGCTGACCACGTACTTCTTCTCGGACGTGGCCGTCGGCTACGGCCTGGCGGCCATCGCGGTGGCCGGGTACTTCGTCGCCGGCTTCTTCGACGCGCGCCGCCGCGAGGCGGCCGGGATCCCCTCCCGGCCCGTGGGCGAGATCCTGCTGCGCACCGGCGTGCTCGCGGTGTTCACCTTCGGTCCCGCCGTGGTGTTCAACCAGTACAAGGGCCTGCCGCTCGCGGTGGTGCTCTTCCTGCTGGCCCTGGTCGGCACGGACTTCGTACTGCGCCGCACCACCTTCGGCCGCAACGTGTTCGCGCTCGGCGGCAGCGTCGAGGCCTCCCGCCGCGCGGGTATCAACGTCAACGGGGTCCGCATCGCGGTCTTCGCCATCGCGGGCACCTTCGCCGCCATCGGCGGGCTCTTCTGGGCCTCCAAGATCGCGGCGGCCAACCAGAGCGCCGGCGCCGGCGACCTGCTGATGAACGTCATCGCGGCGGCCGTCATCGGCGGCACCAGCCTCTTCGGCGGTCGCGGCCGGACCTGGAACGCCCTCCTCGGCGTCATGGTCATCACCTCGATCCAGTACGGTCTGGCCCTGGAGGGAATCGCGACGCCGATCCAGTACATGATCACCGGTGCGGTGCTGCTGGCCACCGTGGTGATCGACTCGATCACGCGCAAGACCCAGAAGACGGCCGGACGCGCCTAGCGGCGCGTGCGGCGGGGCGCCCCGGCGGGGGCGCCTCCCCGTAAGACCGGTCACAGTGCCCGGTGCCACTCCGTGTGGCACCGGGCACCTGTGCGTACACGTGTGCGTACAGGTGTGCGGGTATACGCCCGTATGTGATGTGTGATGTCCAGGCCCTAAGTACATGTATGACAAAGGTGTGACTCCGCCGGTACGGCCCGATGACCGCCCCGTCGAGCGCCACATTAGACTCGACAGACCAGCAAGCAACTGCAAGGAGGCACGGGTGCTGCTGACCCGCATCAAGGGACCGCGCGATCTGGACCGGCTCAGCCTGGAGGAGCTCGAACAGCTCGCCGCGGAGATCAGGTCCTTCCTCGTCGACGCCGTCTCCAAGACCGGCGGGCACCTCGGCCCCAACCTCGGGGTGGTCGAACTGACGATCGCCCTGCACCGGGTCTTCGACTCGCCCAAGGACAAGGTCCTGTTCGACACCGGTCACCAGGCCTACGTGCACAAGCTGCTCACCGGCCGCCAGGACTTCGGCAACCTGCGCTCCAAGGGCGGCTTGTCCGGCTACCCCTCGCGCGCCGAGTCCGCGCACGACGTGATCGAGAACTCGCACGCCTCCACCGTGCTGGGCTGGGCCGACGGCCTCGCCAAGGCCAACGAGGTGCTCGGCCGCGAGGACCACCACGTCGCCGCCGTCATCGGCGACGGCGCCCTGACCGGCGGCATGGCCTGGGAGGCGCTGAACAACATCGCCGCCGCCAAGGACCGCCCGCTGGTCATCGTCGTCAACGACAACGAGCGCTCGTACGGCCCCACCATCGGCGGCCTCGCGAACCACCTGGCGACCCTGCGCACCACGGACGGCTACGAGCGCTTCCTGGCCCGGGGCAAGGACCTGCTGGAGCGCACCCCGGTCGTCGGGAGGCCGCTCTACGAGACCCTGCACGGCGCGAAGAAGGGCCTCAAGGACTTCATCGCCCCGCAGGGCATGTTCGAGGACCTGGGCCTGAAGTACATCGGGCCCATCGACGGCCACGACATCGAGGCCCTGGAATCGGCCCTGCAGCGCGCCAAGCGCTTCAGCGGCCCGGTCATCGTGCACTGCCTCACCCAGAAGGGCCGGGGCTACGAGCCGGCCGTCCAGGACGAGGCGGACCGCTTCCACGCGGTCGGCGTGATCCACCCGGACACCGGCCTGCCCGTCTCCACCGACGCGGCCAGCTGGACCTCCGTCTTCGCCGACGAGATGGTCAAGCTCGGCAAGGAGCGCGAGGACATCGTCGCGATCACCGCGGCCATGCTCCAGCCCGTGGGCCTCAAGAAGTTCGCGGACGCCTATCCGGACCGGATCTTCGACGTCGGCATCGCCGAGCAGCACGGCGCCACCTCGGCGGCCGGCCTGGCCACCGGCGGCGCCCACCCGGTCTTCGCGGTGTACGCGACCTTCCTCAACCGCGCCTTCGACCAGGTCCTGATGGACGTGGCCCTGCACAAGTGCGGGGTCACCTTCGTCCTGGACCGGGCCGGCGTCACGGGTACGGACGGCGCCTCCCACAACGGTATGTGGGACATGTCGATCATGCAGGTCGTGCCCGGCCTGCGCCTCGCCGCCCCGCGCGACGCGGAGCAGCTGCGCGCCCAGCTGCGCGAGGCCGTCCAGGTCGAGGACGCGCCGACCGTGGTGCGGTACTCCAAGGGCGTTGTCGGCCCGGCCGTTCCGGCCGTCGGCCGGATCGGCGGCATGGACGTGCTGCGCGCGCCCGGCGCCGACGTCACCCGACCGGACGTACTCCTCGTCTCGGTCGGCGCGCTGGCCCCGATGTGCCTGGACATCGCCGACCTGCTGGACAAGCAGGGCATCACCACCACTGTGGTCGACCCGCGCTGGGTCAAGCCGGTGGACGAGGCGCTGGCCCCGCTCGCCGAACGCCACCGCGTCGTCGTCACGGTCGAGGACAACGGCCGTACCGGCGGTGTGGGCTCCGCCGTCGCGCAGGCCCTGCGGGACGCGGGGGTGGACGTACCGCTGCGCGACTTCGGGATTCCGCAGCGCTTCCTCGACCACGCCTCCCGCAAGGAGGTCATGGCCGAGATCGGGCTGACCGCGCCGGACATCGCCCGGCAGGTCACGGGCCTGGTGGCCAAGCTCGACGGGCGCTACGACAGCGAGCCGGCCGCCGCCGTCGACTAGCCCGACCGGGGGTCGTAGATCGACGCGCGGTTGCACGTCACGGGCCGGGAGATCACCCTTTGAGGAGGGTGGGCCTCCCGGCCCGTTCCCGTCTTGGGAGGTGCGTCGGTGAGTACGGATCTGAACAGTCCCTTCCGCACCAAGTCGGTCGAACAGTCCATCCGGGACACCGAGGAACCGGAGCACGCGCTCCGTAAATCGCTCTCCGCCTGGGACCTGACCGTGTTCGGCGTCGGCGTCATCATCGGCACCGGCATCTTCGTCCTCACGGGCATCGCCGCCCGGAACAACGCCGGACCCGCGACGGCACTCGCCTTCGTGGCGGCGGGCATCGTCTGCGCCCTCGCGGCGCTCTGCTACGCGGAGTTCGCGTCCACCGTGCCGGTGGCGGGCTCGGCGTACACCTTCGCGTACGCGTCCATCGGCGAGCTGCCCGCCTGGATCATCGGGTGGGACCTGGTGCTCGAATTCGCGCTGGGCACCGCCGTGGTCGCCGTCGGCTGGTCCGGCTACGTCCGGAACCTGATGGAGACCAACCTGGGCTGGGACATGCCCGTCGCGCTGTCCGGACCGGACGCGGGAGGCACCTTCGACCTGCTGGCCTTCCTGCTGATCCTGGTGCTGACCGCGGTGCTGGTGATCGGGACGAA
The DNA here is from genome assembly GCF_042716255.1 of Streptomyces sp. NPDC058662. Lineage (NCBI taxonomy): Bacteria > Bacillati > Actinomycetota > Actinomycetes > Kitasatosporales > Streptomycetaceae > Streptomyces > Streptomyces sp. NPDC058662. The sequence continues at coordinate 35,320 of NZ_JBHXRU010000013.1, forward strand.
GCTCTCCGCCCGGATCACCGCGATCGTGGTCGCCATCAAGGTGACCGTGGTGATGCTGGTCATCGTCGCGGGCCTGTTCTTCATCAAGGCGGACAACTACTCCCCGTTCATCCCCCCGGCCCAACCGCAGGAGGCGGGCGGCGGGGTCCACGCGCCCCTCGTCCAGCTGCTCTTCGGGTACGCGCCCACCAACTTCGGCGTGATGGGCATCTTCACGGCGGCCTCGCTCATCTTCTTCGCCTTCATCGGCTTCGACGTGGTGGCCACGGCGGCCGAGGAGACCAAGAACCCCCAGCGGGACATGCCGCGCGGCATCCTGGGCTCGCTGATGATCTGCACCGTGCTGTACGTCGCCGTGACGCTCGTGGTCACCGGCATGCAGCACTACACGGAGATGTCGCCGTCGGCGCCGCTCGCCGAGGCCTTCAAATCCGTGGGCCAGCCCTTCTTCGCCGGTGCCATCAGCCTCGGGGCGTCCGTCGGGTTGATCACCGTGTGCATGATCCTGCTGCTCGGGCAGACCCGCGTGTTCTTCGCGATGAGCCGTGACGGCCTCCTGCCGCGCGTCTTCTCCGTCACGCACCCCAAGTACCGCACCCCCTACCGGGCGACGGTCCTGCTCGGTGTGGTCATCGCGGTCCTCGCGGGCTTCACCAGCCTGGAGAAGCTCGCGGAACTGGTGAACATCGGAACCCTGTTCGCCTTCGTGATCGTCGCCCTCGGCGTGATCATCATGCGCCGGACCCGCCCCGACCTGCACCGGGCCTTCCGCACCCCCTGGGTGCCGCTGGTCCCGATCCTGTCGATCGCGGCGTCGCTCTGGCTCATGCTCAACCTGCCGGCCGAGACCTGGATCCGCTTCGGGATCTGGATGGCCGTCGGCATCGTCGTCTACTTCCTCTACGGACGCGGCCACAGCCGCCTCGGCCGCACGGGCCGCGACGCCAAGTTCTAGGCGCGGTCCAGGCAGCGGATCGAGCCGTGAACGGCCCCGCGCGGCCGTTCACGGCTCGATCCTTGCGTATGCCGTTCCTGCGGCCGGCGACTCAGAGCTGTGGCACCACGACGATCGCGTTGCTGACCTTGCGTTCGGTCGAGCGTCTACCCCAGTCGTCCATGGGGCGGTTGGCGACATCTCCGTCGATCACCATCGTCGTGTCACCTCCGCTGCCCAGCCCGATGGCTTCGGTGGCTCCCAGCCACTTCATCACCGCCGCGGCCTCCGTCCAGGTGACACCGACGCTGCTGTCGACAGCACGCCCGTCGACGGTCACCAGAAGCACCTCACCGGACTCGGTGACCCCTGCCATCGTGCGGGGATGACGCTGGACCAGCGTCATGTTCGGCTCTCCGTTGAGGCTCGTCAGACCGTTGGCGGCGACGTTCACGAAGATCTCGCCACCCCGCACCAGCGCGGGGCCGCCACCTGCCACCGCTGAAAGGGCCGGGCCGGCCACCACACCTCCGTCGGCGTCTCTGATCGTCGCACCGAACTTGAAGGAGGCGCCGACGGCGGCTCCGGTCCTCAGCCACTCGGCCCCGGCGCCGATGCCCTGCAGCACTCGGGATCCGGCGGGGATGGCGCCGCCGGCCGGCGACCGGACCTCCTTGACCACCCATTCATCGGTCAGGACGACATCGACGCTGTCGGTCACGCCCGTGTGCGGAGTGGGGGTCGAACGCCCCCACTCCGGACGGAACATGACGATCTCGTTGGCATCCAGACACAGTTGGTTGCGCCACGGCTTGAGCGTCGGCTTCTTCGACCCGCTGGGCCCGAGCTGGTCTCCCCCCACCCCACCGCACCCCGCGACGCGTCCGGGTACGCGGTTGACTCCGTCGATCGCACGGACTCTGCCGTCGGGCGCCGTCACCTGCAGGGTGGAAGTGGTCTCGGTGACCCGCAGTCGAGCACCCGTACCTTGGAGCAGGAGGGCGGAACGCCCGTTGTTGGCAGCTCCCAACAGGACGCCGTCCTTCACGTACAGCCCCTGCGGCACTCCTTCGAAACCGGAGAATCCGGGCGAGGTACGGATGTCGAACTCCGAACCGTTGACGGCCGCGACAGCCCCACTCGCCGCCGCCATGCGGTGCACCGTCTCGGAAGTGGCGATGTCGCTGCCGTGAACCGCCCTGAAGCTGACGGCGGCTGTCGGCGCGACACGCACCACGTGCACCTTCCACGGCCCGTCGCTCGGCAGGCCGTCCAAAGCCGTGTAGACGACCCGGGCGCCGTACCCCTTCTCCCGCACCCGGCCCGCGAGCCGATCGACGCCCGCCTTGTTCTCGGGAGGGAAGGATCCGACCCGCACGCCGTAGCCGATCACCGTGCCGGGGGTGTCGGAGGAGGCGGGGGAGAAGAACGTGGCGAGGGTCCCGGTGAAGCCATCCGCCTCCAACTCGGTGACGAACTCCTCCGCGATGCTCTTGTTGCCGAAGGTCTCGACTCCATTCCGCCGTACCCAGACAGTCCAACGGTCCGACGGGGCGCCCTGCGTGAACGTCTGGTAGCTGACTCCGGGGGCCGGCGTCGTGACCGGGCTCGCCCGCGTCTGCAACCCGTCGGGTCCCAACGGCATACGGCCGCCGTACGTGGCCGGCGCCGCTTCCGGCGGAGCCGGGAACATCAGCAACGCGGCCACGATTCCCGACGCGGCGAGGAACAGGAGAACGAGCCGGCCCCGTCCACCGAAAAAGGCTCTCACGACGCGTTCCCCCTACAGTTCCCGCCGGGACGACGGCATGGCCTTACGGATGGTGGTGCCCTTCGTGCGCGGGATCGGCTCGCTCCTTCACCGGTCCGATGCCGCGAGTTCCTCCAGCGCGGCCGTCGCACGGGCGCAGTTGTTCCGGTCCTCGAAGGCGAAGAACGACCGTGCCCGGTAGTCGTACTCCGGCTCACGCGCGCACGCGTTGCCGAGGTAGCGGATCACTTCGTTCACCACTTGCTCCACATTGCCGCACACGGGCCCGAACCCGTCGCGCTCCGCCTCGAAGTATCCCTTCCTCGCATGCTTCGCCCAGTACTCGTCCGGGTCGAATCGTGCGTAGATGAGCGGCGTGCCGAGATAGGCCATGTCGAAGTGGACCGAGGACCAGTCCGTGATGAACAGGTCGCACTGGCGGAGGGCGGTCTGGACGCTGACCTTCGTCTGGTCCAGGCGCTGCACACGGGGGTGGTCCGGTACGACCCCGTCGATCATGTTCCGCATCTCGTAGTGCGGAAGGAAGTCGAGCGCGTAGTCGTAGTACTCCAGCGCCTTCATGAGTCTCGGGTCACGCAGCAACTGCACCATGAACTCCCGGTAGGTCGACTCCCGGAAGATCTCGTTGACTGCGTCCTGGTCGGCCCCGTCCTGCTGGAGGTAGGAGGGAATCGTCAGGTACTTGCGCCAGGTGGGCATCAGCAGGATCCGGCGACGGCCGCGATCCGGCTGCAACGCGTCGAAGCGCGGGAAGCCCAGAGCCTTGGCCGTCTCTCCGTAGTGCATGTGATCGGAGAAGTACCCGGCTTCCCGGTCGCTGGTCGCGAAGAGCAGGTCCACACCGGTCCGGTTGCGGTGCAGGGCCTTGCTGCCGTCCTCATCGGTGACCCCGTGCTGCAGGAAGACTCGACGGGCCCCCACGCGCCAGTTGAGGTGCTTGAGGTACTTCGTACGGTCCCAGCCGTCGGGGAGCATGTACGAATCGATGTCGTAGGCGTTGATCAGGAGCTCCGCGTGGAGCATGAGCAGCTTGTGCTTCCACGAACTGTGCGCGACCACGTTGCCCAGAGGCTTCAGCTTCGCCCGGTCCGCGCTGCCCTTCTCGATGATGTAGTACACCTTGCGACGGCGCTCGTGCTTACGCAGGTACGTGAAGAGGTGCAGGCTGTTGTCCTGCGCGGTGTCCTTGCGCTCTCCGATCAGCCAGATCTCCTTGCGCCGGAAGTAGGAGAGAGTGGCACGCCTGATCGCGCGCGCACGCCAGAAGGGTGCCTTGCGCTTCTTCTGTTCGCGGTCCAGGCCCTCCAGGAATTCTTCCCACGCCTTGTCCCCGCCCCCGCCCTGTGCCTCCCGGACGAGCAGCACCGCGTTGTCCCTGCCCTTCGAGAGCGGCAGGACCCAGTGGTCGGCGACCTTCATACCCCGGGCGCCGCGCAGCATCGCGGTCGTGGTCATGCAAGGGCGCGACACGTCACGTCCGGAGGTGCAGAACACCAGCTTCAGGGGGAACTCGCCGCTCTTGACGGTCCCCACGGGGACGATCGCCTCGAATCCGCCCCATTCGAGATCGTCGCGTGTCGCCTTCAGGTCGCTGCGCCGGACCTGCTGCGCCGTGACCATCTGGCCGCTCTTCTCCACCCACAACTTCATGGGGTTGCGCATGGGGCCGTTCATCGGGAGCCCGTTGAGGACGAATCGGCCGGCGACAAGGACGCCACCTGACGCGTGATCGGCCTGCACGCGTTCCACGTGCACGCTGGAGGAGGAGACCTTGGTGAGCGGAATCAGCGCGCTCGGTACCGACAGGTCGAGATAGAGGTCTCCACCTCGTCCGTACACGCCGCTGACCGTCTGCTCCGGCCGGGCGAAGAGGTCGAACCAGTTCATGTACATCGCCACGAACGGCACCCGGTGGCGTGTGTCGATGGTGGAGGCCAGGACCGCGTCGGGGGTCAGTTGGGTGTAGACCGCGCGGGCTCGCTGGAAGAGCTGCAACAGCTCCGCCTCGGGCATGACCTGGGGTGCACGCAGGGAGAAGCCCTGGTAACTGCGCACCAGGAACCGGTTCAGCACCTCCTGGCGATGGCCCGACAGGCGAGGGCGGAGCGTCATCAGGTACTCCTCCAGGAGGAGGTGGTCCCAGTAGTTCTCCTTGCGCTCCCACAGCTTGTCCATCGTGGAATCCGCTGCGGCGCGCTTACGGTACTTGTAGACCGTGGTGGGGATCGTCGCGATACGGTCCGCGAGCAGCATGGCCGGAAGAGAGAAGAAGGCGTCCTCGAAGTGCACCCCTTCGCGGAACCGGATGTTGTTGGCCCGGAGGAATTCGACGTCGAAAAGCTTGTGGCAGGCGCTGCCGCCGTGAATCATCTCCGGAATGTTCTCGATTCCGGGATGCACCTGGACACTCTTCTCCAGGTATCGGAGCCAGGGCCAGTTGGTCGGCTCGGGAAAAGTCTCCATCCGGCCGATGGCGAGCGGAACATTTTCCTTGACCATGGTCTGCCACATGGTTTCGAGAGCGTTCTCGGGCAGCACGTCATCGGAGTCGCAGAAGGTGATGTACCGGGCGCTGGCCAGATCCATTCCCGCGTTCCGGGCGCCGCCGGCCTTCCCCTCGGCGTGGGTGAAGGCCCATACGTTCTGGTACTGCGACGCGAATGCCGTAGCAATGGCAGGAGAGTTGTCGTGGCTGCCGTTGTCGACCAGAATCACCTGGCAGCGGCCAAATATGGTTTGGCGGGCCAGGGAGTCCAGGCATTCGGGGAGGTACCGCTCCACGTTGTAGATGGGGACGACGACAGCCACGTCGTAGATGGGATCGAACACTTATGAACTCCTACTTCCTGCCACATACCCCATTTCTGGAGCGCATCCTGATCAGGTTTGGTTGGACTCGATGACGAGTTGGGCGTTGCCACCCTCGGCCGTGACGCTCGCGAGGCCGTGGAACCCGCCGAAGCGTGACCGCTGAGTCAGTCCCGGGGATACGGCACAGGGGCGAGAGACGTCCCTCCCCTCGGTGCACAGCACGAGACGGATCGGGAAGGATCCCGCCGGGAACTCCCGAAGGTCGAGGGCAACGCTGAAGGTCGCACCGGACTGGCCCGCCGAGTTGCGGACCTGCCCGTGGTTCAGTGCGGGGAAGGTCTTGCCGCTCCGCTCGAACCAGACCTTGAGCTCCAGCTTCTCCAGCAGTTCGTCAGGCAGTCCGTTGACCGAGAACCGTCCTTGGATGACAGCACTCCCGCCCTCCCCGTCGGACACTTCCTCGATACGGGAGGAAACCGACGTGACCTTGGTCAGGGGGAGTGCCCAGGAAGTTCCCGGGTAGTCGATGTAGAGGTCTCCCTCGCGTCCGAAGAGCGGTCCGAGGACGGAAGCCGGTCGTTGGAAGAGGTCGAAGTCACCGAAGTGCAGTGCGAGATAGGGGAGGCGGTGCCTGGTGTCATTCGTGCTCCGTGCGAACTGCTCCGACGTGATACCCCAGAAGAGCACGCGGCAGCGCTCGAAGAGCTGCCGGCAGTCGGAGTCGTTGAAGACCAGGGGCGCCCGCAGCAAGAAGCCCTGCATGCTGCGGATCAGGAACCTTTCGAGGGTCTCCTGCTGGTAGGGCGAGAGCCCCGGGCGCATCCCCGCGAGGTACTCCAGCATCACCAGGTGGTCCACGTAGTTCTGCGGAAGGCTCCAGATGGTGTCCATGACGGACGTGCCGTCGCCGCGGCTGCGGTACTCGTAGACGGGGGCGTCGACCAGCGAGATGCGGTCCGACGCGAGCAGAGCGGGAAGGGAGACGTAGGCGTCTTCAAAGGCTGTGGCGGTACCGAACCGGATCCCGCGGGAGCGCAGCAGGTCGAGGTCGAAGATCTTGTTCCAGCACGACGCCGAGTGAATCAGGTCAGGGATGTCGACGATGCTGCCCACCGTCTTGACGGTCTTGCCGAAGTACTTGTGCCAAGGCGACTTGACCGGTTTCGGCACACGCTTGTCGCGGCCCACGACCACGGTGGCCCTGGTTTTGACGATCGTGTTCCGCAGCACCTCCAGGGACCGCTCGGGCACGACGTCGTCGGCGTCCCAGAAGACGATGTACGGGGTCGTGGCCATGTCCATGCCCATGTTGCGCGCGTCGCCGGCCCTGCCGTGTGGCTGCGAGACCAGTTCGACATTGGGGTGCCGACTCGCGAAATCGTGTGCGATGCTCACCGAATGGTCGACGCTGCCGTTGTCGACCAAAATGACGCGCGCCCGCGAGAAGGCCGTCTGCGCGACCACCGAGTCCAGAAATTCCGAGAAGAACTTCTGGACATCGCGAAAGGGCACGACAATCGTCACGTCGGGGTTACCTTGGGACATATTTCCTCCTTACAGGCGGCATGAATGATTCAACTCCGGACGAGTCGTTCGATCGCTTCCGCTGCCCTCGCGTTGTTCTCTCGGTCCTGGTGCTCGAAGAACCTCTGCACCCTCCGCAGATACTGGGGCTCTCTCTCGCAGCCGCCCTGTATGTAGCGGATCACTTCGTGCACCACTTCCTCGACGGATTCACCGACCGGTCCGAATCCGTCACGCCGCGCGTCGAAATATCCCTTCTGGTAATGCCCGCCCCAATATTCCTCGGCGTCGAACTGCGCATAGATCAGCGGGGTTCCGAGGTAGGCGACGTCGAAGGCCGTGGAGGACCAGTCCGTGATGAAGAGATCGCAGCTCCTCATCGCTTCCTGCACCCTGACCTTGTTCTGATCCACGATCCTAACCCGGTGCTGCTCCCGCGGCGCCATCTCGCCGACCATCCCGCGCATTTCGTAGTGAGGAAGAAAGTCCAGGCTGTAGTCGAATTCCTCCAGTGCCGCCAGCAGGTCGGGGTCGTTCAGAAAACGGACCATGAAATCACGGTAGCTGGAAGCGAGGAACCGTTCACGCACGGCCTGCTTCTCCTCCCGCCCGCCACCGCCGCGACTGTACGAGGGGACCGTCAGGTAGGCGCGCCACGTCGGCATGAACAGGATCCTGCGCCCGCCGCGGTTGGGGACCAGCGCGTCGAAACGGGGGAAGCCCGAGACCGCCACCTGGCCCTCGTAGCCGAGCTCCTCGGACAGGAAGCGGCCCTCGTGCCGGCTCACCGCGAGGATGAGGTCGACTCCCGTGCGGTTGCGATGCAGACCCTTGCTGACGTCCTTGTCCGTCACGCCGTGCTGAAGGAACACCCGGCGGGCGCCCACGCGCCAGCTCAGGTGCTTGAGATAACGGGTCCGGTCCCAACCGTCGGGCAGCATGTAGGTGTCCACGTCATAGGCATTGATCAACACCGATGCGTGCAGCATCAACAGCTTGTGCTTCCAGGAGCTGTGGGCGACGACATGGCCGAGACCCGCCAGGTGCGCGCGGTCGGGGCTGTCGGCCCGGATGACGTAGTACGCCCCCCGCCGCTTCTCGTCGGTACGCGCGTGCCTGAACAGGTGCCAGCCGTTGTCCTGCGCGGTGTCGCCCCGCTCGCCGAACAACCAGATGTCCCTGCCGAGGAAGAGCGGTTTCGTGAGCAGTCGCGCGAGGCGCTGTTTCCAGAAGGGCCGTCTGCGCAGCACGTGCTTGGCGTCCTTGACGAGGAGGCCGTGCCGGATGCTCCGCTTGTCGGACCCCCGAGAGGTTCTGGAGACCATCAGGACAGCGCGGTTCTTTCCCCTCCAGTGCGGCACCACCCGCAGCGCACCGTCTTCGACGACGCGCGCCCCGCGCAGGAAACCGGCAGCGACCAAGCACGGGGTCACCACCTGGCCGTCCCCGGTGTCGAGGACGAACTCAAGGTCGTGCATCCCGTTCCGCAAGGCGTCGAGGGGCAGGTCGGCGGTGAAACCGCCCCACTCCGTGTCGGGCCGGATGTTCTTCATGTCACGCCGGCGGACCTGCGTGGCGGGCACGCTGAGGCGACTTCCCCGAACGCGCAGGCCGAGGGCCCCCGGCAGGGGCCGGACCAAGGGCATGCCGCAGACCTCGAACCGGCCCGAGATCCGCAGCAACCCTGTGCCGGGCACCTGGCGCACGTGCTCCAGATGGGCTGTGAAGGGAGTGGCTTCCGCCACGGGGGAGAGCCCGTCCGGAACCTCGTCGGTGAAGTAGGGACGCCCGTCGCGCGCCGAGATCTTGCGCAGCGTGGCCGCCCGATCCGCGAAGAGCCCGAAATCTCCGGTCATGAACGCGAAATAGGCCACCCGGTGTCGCCCGTCGGCGGTGGCTCGGGCGACCACGTCGGGAGAGACATCGCGATAGATCGCCCGGCATCGCGCATAGAGCTCTTCGAGTTCCGCTCCCTGGAAGAGCTCGGGCGCCCTGAGCGCGAATCCCTGGTAGCTCCGTACGAGGAAGAGGTCCAGCACGGCTCGTGCGGAATCTGGTAGCGCCAGCCCCAGGTGGCGCAGGTATTCAACAAGGTAGAGATGGTCCCAGTAGTTCTGCCGCCGTGTCCAGATCGCATCCATGGTCGAATTCCCCGCAGCGCGCTTGCGGTACTTGTAGACGCAGGCGTCGACCAGGGCGAGCCGAGTGGCAAGGACGAGCGCGGAGACGCCGACGTAGGCGTCCTCGAAGTGGACGCCTTCCGCGAAGCGGATGTCGTGGGACCGTAGGTATGAGACGTCGAAGAGCTTGTTGCAGGCACTCGCACTGTGGACGAGTTCAGGCATATCGGCAATGCTGCTGAACGCCCTGTCACCGTTTCCGAAATGGCTTTTCCAGGCCCAGTTGGTCTTCTTCGGAAACGTCTCCATCGCCCCGATCACGACCTGGGCCCCGGTCGTCAGCGAAGCCTCCAGCATGAGCTGGAGAGCCGTGGGAGGGAGGACGTCGTCAGAATCGCAGAACGTGATGCGCGCGCCGGTGGCCCAGTCCAGTCCGAGGTTCCTCGCCGCTCCGGCCCCACCCCCGCGGCGCACGAGTACGGTCACGTTCGCGTGCCTTCGGGCGAACTCCGCACAGAGCCGGTAGGAGCCGTCCGTGCTGCCGTTGTCGATGAGCAGGACCTCGCAGCGCTCAAAGATCGTCTGTGCCTCGATGGAGTCCAGGCATTCCTGGAGGTACTGCTCCACGTTGTATACCGGAACCACCAGGGTGACATCGTAAGAAATCATGTCAGCAGGACTCACTCGCGCTCAGCCGGATCAAGGATGTGCGCCGGCTCTGCGCACAGTTCGGGGGCCTGTTCGTCCTCGGCGACTTCATAGGGGCTGGGCACCGGAAAATACGAGTCGAGGAAGCGCTGCAGCATGTCCGCCTGCGCCTGCGGGTCGGCCGATACGACCGTGTCGTTCAGGCAGAAAGTGTCCATGTTCCGGTTGGCGAGGAGCGTGTTCAGTCGCCGCTCGGCCAGATCGGCCGAGAGGTCGATGTACCGGTACTGGATGTCGCCCAGCGTCGCCCGCGCGGAGTGATATGCGAAATAGTGGTGCAGGGACGAGGCGATCGGAACGTCGCGAGGAGATCGGAAGCGTGAGTGCTGTGTGGCGGCGTACTCATCCGGGAACTCCTCTTCGATTTCCTGGAGGACGCTCTTCCGCAGTGCGTGCGGAGTGTGCTTCATCTTCTGGGATATGGCCAGCCCGAATTTCTGGGCAATGAGCCAGCGACTGTTCTTTCCCGCGGCGTCGACCGGGAGGTCGGAAGGAGACACCGCCCCGCCGGGTATCAGCGCAGGTGAGGTGAAGAACTTGGTGATGCCGTTCGGGTGGAAGAAGTTCGCCGGAGTCACCGGTCGGCCGAAGAAAACGTCGTCGTTCAGATAGAGAAAGCACTCCGAGAGTCCTGGGATGTGGTGCAGCTGGCTCTCGATGGCATGCGAGTTGAAAGTGGGCAGAGCGGTGTAGTCGGAGAAGATCTCCCGGTGGTCCACCACGTGCAGGTTCGGGTGCCGCGTGTTCAGCCAGGACGGAGTCTGGCCGGCGGTCACGAGGTAGATGTCGCGCACCCAAGGCGCGTTCTGGTGGATCGACCGCAGCGAGTACCGCAGCTCGTCGCGACTCGTGTACCGCGAGTCGTTCGCCGCCTGCGTGTGCAGGCCTCCCGGGGTGACCAGCTGGCGCGCACGGTCCCGGGATGCCCGCCAGACGGGGTCCGAATCGTCGACCCAGGTGTAGACGACGTCGACCGGGAACGCGTGGTCCTCGGGGAGCCGTACGGCGAACTCGGCCAGGGTCCGGGCGTCTCCCGTGTGATACGCCGGGGGTATGGGGCTGAAAAGCCTCTGCGGCGCCGCTTTGCGGGGGGCGCTCGCCGGCACGGCTGCGATGACCCGATTGGGGCGGGGGGCTGTCAGTAGACCGTCGTGCTCGGACCACATTTCCAGGTCGCATCCGGTGGCCGCGCCGAAGACGAGCTGCTGGGTCGGGTCGCACACGTACCACGCGACCCGCAGCACCTTGTGCTTGCGAAGCTGGCGCCACGACCGTTCGTCGTTGCCGGGCTCCATCCGGGCCTCGTTGCCGTTCGCCGGCCCCACGTAGCCCGGGGCCTCCTCGAACGCCAACTGGAGCAGTTCCTCCACCACCGGGCGGAACTCGGCGGGCACCGCCACGGTGGGCAGTCCGCTGGTCGTGCCCCGCACGCAGAAGTAGTCGATGCCGGCCGCCTCCAGGACGGATACGACGATGTTCAGATTGCGCGCACGAGCCGCCCAGTCCGTCACGCCCTCGACCATCAGGGCGCGCATGTGGCGGCGCCCCACCCGGACGACACGGTGACTGTAGGCCGCGCTGTGCCGGGGTGCCTTGCGCTTGCCGCCCATTGCCCAGACGACGGTTGCCGATCGCATGGTGTCAGCCGCGTCCAGTGACGACTTGACAGCCCGGCGTACCGGTGTCGGCACCCCGCGCACCAGGCGCTGTCTCGCTCGGGCCGGGACCGCCGACCGATACGCCGAAACCAGCGCACCGGCCTCAGGATTGCCCGAGCCACCCAAGAGGGATCTCCCCCGTCCATACCTGGCGGCCCTACCTCCAGGGAAGGCGTGCGTCGGACCGACGCAGGCCTCCTGTAGCGGAAGAAGCTCGCTTCATCACATGCGCGGGCTCAGCACCCTTGCGGCACACCCATCCGTCGGGTATCCAGAAAGATTTTCACACGAGCGTTCACATAAAGACCAGGTCAAGACAGCGGGTGAACGCAGGATGACGTGTGGGGATCATCACTGATCGTAAGTACAACCTGTGAAAGGTCTTGCTTTTCGGCGGAATCTACGCAAGGTGGGGACCTCAACGGGCGGGCGCCACCGGCCCGCACGCGCGGGGGCTCAGTGGTCCGGCAACCGGTCCCAGTCGGACAGGGTCAGACCGGGCTCGGAGCCCTGCCGGCTCACCACGATGCTGCGGTCCTCCTGAACCGCCGCCATCACGACCCGTCCGTACCCGTCCAGCGCCAGCGCGGGAGTGCCGATGCATCGCACCCCGGTATCGGTCCACCACAGTCCGGAGGCCTCTCCACCGGTGCCGCAGATGCCGACCAGCGCAGTTCCGGTGTTCCCCCGGTGGGCCAGCATCGTGCAGTCGTAGCCGTCGACGGCCGCCCGGAGCGTGGCATGGGATCCGTCCCCAGGAGCTCCGCCCACGGGGTAGGCCCACTCGCCGGGCCTGTGCGCGTACACCCCCGTCCCGCCCTGGTCGGTCCAGTACGCGGTGAGGACGCCGGGGGACGCTTCCAGGAACGCCGCCGAACCGGGTGCCGGGGCGGGCGTACAGTCCTCCGCGCGGCGCAGGTCGGCCCCCCGCTCGGTCTGCATCCAGCGCATCAGCGCCCTCCGGCCCGGCGCGAGGACCTCGACGAGACCCGCGGAATTCGACGTGGCCGACGGCGCTCCGACGATCTCACCGCCGCGCAGGTCCCGCCATGCCTCCCATGCGCCGCGCTTGGTGTCCCGGCGCATCATGACCCCGCCCGGGCCACCGGAGACGAAGACGTGGACCGTGCCCTGCCCGTCGACGGCGGCGGTCGGTACGCCGAGCGTCACGGCATCCCTCTCATCGCGGTACGGGTTGCCCAGGGAACGCCATTCCCCCAGCGGCCTGCCGGACTGGTACTGAACGGCATGGACCAGGTCGACCTTCGGTGCGCCTCCGGTCCGCCCCTGGTCCCTGCGTCCGAGGAGGTGCACGTAGCGGTTCGCTCCCTGGGCGACGGTGACGTCGGTCAGCCCGGCAGCGGGGAAGAATGTCGGCCCGGACCAGTGCGCGCTGCCCACCGCCGTCTCCGTCCAGCGGCTCACGCCGCCTTCGACGAGGGCGTACGCGGCGAGCCGGCCGTCGTTGCCGCGCACCAGCCACGCCCCGGTGGCCACCGCCGTCAAGGACGCCCTACCGGGCTGCACCTGAGCGTCGACACCGGAACGGGGCCGCCGATCCGTCGCCTGCGCACCTCTGCCGCGCATGTGTGCCGTGCCTTCCTCTGCCGAGCCCGGTGCCGTCGAGTGCCGCCGGGATTCCCACATCATATGCCCGCACGAACGACCGTTCTCCTGGCCTGTTCCTGCCCTCGGCAGGTCCCGGTCGCGGGGTCCCGTCCGGGCTGTCAGCCCTTGGCGGGGGAGTTCTTCGCGGAGGCCGGAACCTTCTGATCGTTGCGCAGGGCTTCCCACAGTTGCGTCACCTGAGGCTCGGCAGGCACCACGCGGTTCGGGTCCACCTTGTCGTAGGCGACGGGCAGCATGATCGTCTCCATGGTGTCCGGGTCCACGTCCTTCATGCTCTTCGCGAAGTCGGCCAGCGCGGTCAGCGAGGCGAGCTCGCGGTCGGTGGTCAGCGACTGGGTCCCGGCGTCGGCGAGCTTGTAGAGCCGGGCGGGGTTGCCGAGGGCGTCCTGGTTCTTGATCTCCTTCAGCATCGCCATCATGAAGGTCTGCTGGAGGCTGATGCGGCCGAGGTCGCTGCCGTCCCCGTAACCGTGGCGGGTGCGGACGAACTTGAGCGAGTCGGTGCCGTTCAGCCGGTGTTCGCCCACGTCGAGCTTGAGGCCGCCCTTGGCGCCGGTCATCGGCTTGTCCAGCTTGACGGTCACCCCGCCGAGGGCATCCACGAGTCCCTTGAAACCGGCGAAGTCGACCACGACGAAGTGGTCCACGCGGACACCGGACATCTCCTCGACCGTCTTCACGACGCAGGCGGCGCCGGCCGCCGGGAAGATGCTGTTGAACATGGCGCGCTTCTGGGACGGGACGGTCTTGCCGTCCTCGTTCTTGCACTCGGGACGGGTGACCAGGGTGTCGCGGGGGATGCTGACAGCGGTCGCCTTGGCGCGGCCCTCCGGTACGTGCACCAGCATGGTGGTGTCGGACCGGGCGCCACTCACGTCGCCCTGATCGAGGTCGCCGTTGGCCCCGGCGCGCGAATCGGAGCCCAGTACAAGGATGTTCTGCGCACCGGCGACGACCTTCTTCGGCCGGTTGTCGACGCCGATCGCCTGGTCCAGGTCGACGCTGTCGATGTTGCCGTTGAGGTGGTTGTACGCCCACCAGCCGGTGCCGCCGGCTATGAGAAGCAGAACGAGCAACCCCAGCGATATGGAGGCGAGCACCCGCTTCTTGCGGCTTTTCGAGCTGGGAGCTTTGCGGGAACGCCGTGGTGCGTCGGTTGCCTGAGTCATGCCGTAGGTGTCCTCTGGTCCCGGAGATCGACGGTCGTGAAAGTGGTGACCGCCATCACGGGAAGGCGCGGCGAGCGGCCTCGTGCGTGGCGGACCCGCTGTCGGGTCCGGAGTCGCCTGCGCGGCGCGTCACCGGGGCAAGACTATAGGCACACCGGAAAGCCGAACGGGAGTAGCCCCGTCGAGCGGGCGTCGGGCCGGGACAACCCGGCCGGCCAGCTTCGGGGAACGACGGATGCCCGTCCGTGGAAGGTCCACGGACGGGCATCCGGGGGCGCCCGATGTGAGGCGCCGACGGGTTACGCCGGGACGCTCGCCACGCCCGGGGCGAGGAACTTCTTGCCGTTCACGCGCTCCGAGACGCCCTCGCGGTCCAGGTACGGCGTGATGCCGCCCAGGTGGAAGGGCCAGCCGGCGCCGGTGATGAGGCAGAGGTCGATGTCCTGGGCCTCGGCCACGACACCCTCGTCCAGCATCAGGCCGATCTCCTGCGCCACCGCGTCCAGGACGCGGTCGCGGACCTGCTCCTCGGTCAGGACGGAGTCGCCCTGCACCAGGAGCGCGGCGACCTCCGGGTCGAGCTCCGGCTTGAAGCCGTTCTCGGCGGAGTAGACGTAGAAGCCGCGCTTGCCGGCCTCGACGACGCGCTTGAGGTTCGGGGAGACGGTGAAGCGCTCCGGGAAGGAGCGGTTCAGGGTCTCCGAGACGTGCAGGCCGATCGCCGGTCCGACGAGCTCCAGGAGCACCAGCGGGGACATCGGCAGGCCGAGCGGCTCGATGGCCTTCTCGGCGGTGGCCACCGGGGTGCCCTCGTCGATGACGTTCTGGATCTCGCCCATGAAGCGGGTCAGGATGCGGTTCACGACGAACGCGGGGGCGTCCTTGGTGAGGACCGCGGTCTTCTTCAGCTTCTTGGCGACGCCGAAGGCCGTGGCCAGCGAGGCCTCGTCCGTCTGCTCACCGCGGACGATCTCCAGCAGCGGGAGGATCGCGACCGGGTTGAAGAAGTGGAAGCCGACCACGCGCTCCGGGTGCTGGAGCTTGGAGGCCATCTCCGACACCGACAGCGAGGAGGTGTTGGTGGCGAGGATCGCGTGCGCCGGGGCGACCGCCTCGACCTCCGCGAACACCTTCTGCTTGACGGACATCTCCTCGAACACGGCCTCGATGATGAAGTCCGCGTCCGAGAAGCCCTCGGCCTTGTCCAGGACGCCGGTCACCAGGGCGGTCAGGCGGTTGGCCTTGTCCTGGTTGATGCGGCCCTTGCCGAGCAGCTTCTGGATCTCGGCGTGGACGTAGCCCACGCCCTTGTCCACGCGCTCCTGGTCGATGTCGGTGAGGACCACCGGCACCTCCAGGCGGCGCAGGAAGAGCAGCGCCAGCTGCGAGGCCATCAGGCCCGCGCCGACGACGCCGACCTTGGTGACCGGGCGCGCCAGGGACTTGTCCGGGGCGCCGGCCGGGCGCTTGCCGCGCTTCTGGACCAGGTTGAAGGCGTAGATGCCGGAGCGCAGTTCGCCGCCCATGATGAGGTCCGCGAGCGCGGTGTCCTCGGCGTCGAAGCCCTTCTGCAGGTCGCCGTCCTTCGACGCCTCGATGATCTCCAGGGCGCGGTAGGCGGCCGGAGCGGCGCCGTGCACCTTGGAGTCCGCGATGGAGCGGCCGCGCGCGACCGCCGCGTCCCAGCCCTCGGCGCGGTCGATCTCGGCGCGGACGACCTCGGTGGCGCCGGTCAGGACGTTCGCCGTCCAGATCAGCGACTGCTCAAGGAAGTCGGCGCCCTCGAACAGCGCGTCCGCGATGCCCAGGTCGAAGACCTGCTTGCCGCGCAGCTGCTTGTTCTGGTTGAGGGAGTTCTCGATGATCACCGAGACCGCGCGGTCGGCGCCGATCAGGTTCGGCAGGATGGTGCAGCCGCCCCAGCCGGGTACCAGGCCGAGGAAGACCTCGGGCAGGGAGAACGCCGGGATGGCCTTCGAGACGGTGCGGTAGGTGCAGTGCAGGCCGACCTCGACGCC
The DNA here is from genome assembly GCF_042716255.1 of Streptomyces sp. NPDC058662. Classification (NCBI taxonomy): domain Bacteria; kingdom Bacillati; phylum Actinomycetota; class Actinomycetes; order Kitasatosporales; family Streptomycetaceae; genus Streptomyces; species Streptomyces sp. NPDC058662. The sequence continues at coordinate 51,662 of NZ_JBHXRU010000013.1, forward strand.
GCCGCCCATCGCCGCGCCGTTGTAGTAGGTGAAGGTCGGGACCGCGAGGGCCGACAGCCGCTTGAAGACGTCGTGGCCGCCCTTGCCGATGGCGAGCGCCTCGTCGTGCTTCTTGAGCAGCTCGACGCCCTTGAGGTCGGCGCCGACCGCGAAGATGAACGGCTTGCCGGTGATGCCGACGCCGACGACGGAGCCGGCGGCGGCCTCCTGCTCGACCTGGTCGATCGCCGCGTTCAGGTTGGCGAGGGACTGCGGGCCGAAGGTGGTCGGCTTGGTGTGGTCGAAGCCGTTGTCCAGCGTGATGAGCGCGAAGCGCCCGGCGCCGAACGGCAGGTCCAGGTGGCGGACGTGCGCGGACGTGACGACCTCGTCGGGGAACAGCTCGGCCGCGCCCTTCAGGAGCTCAGCGGTGGTGCTCACTTGGAGTCTCCCTCGGCGTTGAAGTTCGGGTTCTCCCAGATGACCGTGGCGCCCATGCCGAAGCCGACGCACATGGTGGTCAGGCCGTAGCGGACGTGCGGCTGCTCCTCGAACTGGCGGGCCAGCTGCGTCATCAGGCGTACACCCGAGGAGGCGAGCGGGTGGCCGAAGGCGATGGCGCCGCCGTACTGGTTCACGCGCGCGTCGTCGTCGGCGATGCCGTAGTGCTCCAGGAACGCGAGGACCTGGACCGCGAAGGCCTCGTTGACCTCGAAGAGGCCGATGTCCTCGATCGTCAGGCCGGCCTGGGCCAGGGCCTTCTCGGTGGCCGGGATCGGGCCGTAGCCCATGACCTCGGGCTCGACACCCGCGAAGGAGTACGAGACCAGGCGCATCTTGACCGGGAGGTTGTTCTCGCGGGCGAAGTCCTCGGACGCGATGATCGCGGCGGTGGCACCGTCGTTGAGACCGGCGGCGTTGCCCGCGGTGACCCGGCCGTGGGTACGGAACGGGGTCTTCAGGCCGGCCAGGTTCTCCAGGGTGGTGCCCGGGCGCATCGGCTCGTCGGTGGTGACCAGGCCCCAGCCCGTCTCACCGACCTCCGGGTTGGTGTTGCGCACCGAGACCGGTACCAGGTCCTGCTGGATCTTGCCGTCGGCGTACGCCTTGGCGGCCTTCTCCTGCGAGCGCACGGCGTACTCGTCGGCGCGGAGCTTGGTGATCGTCGGGTACCTGTCGTGCAGGTTCTCGGCGGTCATGCCCATGAACAGGGCGGACTCGTCGACCAGCTTCTCGGAGACGAAGCGCGGGTTCGGGTCCACGCCCTCGCCCATGGGGTGGCGGCCCATGTGCTCGACACCGCCGGCGAGGGCGACGTCGTACGCACCGAAGGCCACGCCGCCCGCGACGGCGGTGACGGCGGTCAGCGCGCCGGCGCACATGCGGTCGATCGAGTAGCCCGGCACGGACTGCGGGAGGCCCGCGAGGATGCCGGCCGTGCGGCCCAGCGTCAGGCCCTGGTCGCCGATCTGCGTGGTCGCGGCGATGGCGACCTCGTCGATCTTCGCGGGGTCCAGGTCCGGGTTGCGGCGCAGCAGCTCCCGGATCGCCTTCACGACGAGGTCGTCGGCGCGGGTCTCGTGGTAGATGCCCTTCGGGCCCGCCTTGCCGAACGGGGTGCGGACGCCGTCGACGAAGACGACGTCCCTGACGGTACGAGGCACGTTGGCTCTCCTCCAGGTGCGGGTGTGCACTGCTGCGCGGGGCGCGCTTCGGCGGATGCCGCTGAGCGCGCGCTCACTCGGCCCATGCTACTTGCGGGTAACCAATGTGCACACCCTCTCCGGGAGGAGCGGCGAAGGTCACACCCCGGACGGGTGGGCGGCCCCCCGTCCGCGCGGGGTCCGGGCCGAGGGAAGAGGCGCCCGGGGGACCCGGACAGCGGCCGGGGACGGCAGGGAGCCCCCGGCCGCCGACCGGGGGCTCAGCGTCGGGGGCTCCGCGTCACGGGCTCCGCGTCGGGACGTAGGCGTCAGGCGGTCGCGGCGAGGGCCGCGACCAGGGCGTCCGTCACCAGCTCGATCTGCCACGGGCGCGCGCCGTAGCCGGCCAGGGCCTGGGCCACCGCGTCCGCCTCCAGGCGCTGCGGCGGCTCCCAGCACAGCCGGCGCACCGTGTCCGGGGTGATCAGGTTCTCCTGGGGCAGGTTCAACTGCTCCGCCAGGGTCGAGACGGCCGTACGGGCCGCGGACAGCCGCGCGGCGGCGGCGGGGTCCTTGTCCGCCCAGGAACGCGGGGGCGGCGGGCCGCCGGGGGTGGCGCCGGGCTGCGGCAGCTCGCTCTCGGCCAGGGCCTTGGCCCGGTCCACCGCGGCCATCCACTGCTCCAGCTGGCGCCGGCCCATGCGCTGGCCGTAGCCGGGCAGGGCGGACAGCGCCTGGGCGTTCGCCGGCAGCGCCAGGGCGGCCTCGACGATCGCGGCGTCGCCCAGCACCTTGCCGGGGGACACGTCGCGGCGCTGTGCGATCCGGTCCCGCGACTCCCACAGCTCCCGTACGACGGCCATCTGCCGGCGGCGGCGCACCTTGTGCATCCCGGAGGTACGGCGCCACGGGTCCTTGCGCGGCGGGGCGGGGGGTGCGGCGGCGATGGCGGCGAACTCCTGGTGCGCCCATTCGAGCTTGCCCTGGCGGTCCAGCTCCTTCTCCAGCGCGTCCCTCAGGTCCACCAGCAGTTCCACGTCCAGGGCGGCGTAGCGCAGCCACGGCTCCGGGAGCGGACGGGTGGACCAGTCGACGGCGGAGTGCCCCTTCTCCAGCGCGTAGCCGAGGACGCTCTCCACCATGGCGCCGAGACCGACCCGGGGGAAGCCCGCCAGGCGGCCGGCCAGCTCGGTGTCGAAGAGGGACGTGGGCACCATGCCTATGTCGCGCAGGCACGGCAGGTCCTGGGTGGCGGCGTGCAGGATCCACTCGGTGCCGGAGAGGGCCTCGCCGAGCGCGGAGAGGTCGGGGCAGCCCACCGGGTCGATCAGCGCGGACCCGGCGCCCTCGCGGCGCAGCTGCACCAGGTAGGCGCGCTGGCCGTAGCGGTAGCCGGAGGCGCGCTCTGCGTCGACGGCGACGGGGCCGGTGCCCGCGGCGAAGGCCGCGACCACTCGGGCGAGGGCGTCCGCGTCGGCGACCACCGGGGGGATGCCCTCGCGGGGCTCCAGCAACGGAATCGGCATCCCATCGGACGGCACAACGACATCGTCCGGGGGGCCGCCCCCGGTGGTGGGGCGCAGGTCTGCTGCGGTCTCTTGGGCGTCGGTCACCGGTCAAGGGTATCCGTGGATGCGACGCGCCCGTCGCCGGAACGTTCCGGCGACGGGCGCGGGGTGGGCGTGGAGTCGTTTCCCCGGGTTCCCCGGGGCTTCGCCCGGTGGTTCCCGGACGGTCTCAGTGGATGATTCCGGTCCGCAGGGCGACCGCGACCATCCCGGCCCGGTCGCCGGTGCCCAGCTTGCGGGCGATGCGGGCGAGGTGGGACTTGACGGTCAGGGCGGACAGGCCCATCGAGACGCCGATGGCCTTGTTGGACTGGCCCTCCGCGACGAGGCGCAGGACCTCGACCTCGCGGCCGGAGAGCTCGCGGTAGCCGCCCGGGTGGCTCGGGGCACCCGGGGGGCGGCGGTGCATGCGGGCGGCGGCGGCACCGATGGGGGCGGCGCCGGGCCGGCTGGGGAGCCCGATGTTGGTCCGGGTGCCGGTGACGACGTAGCCCTTCACTCCGCCCGCGAGGGCGTTGCGCACGGCGCCGATGTCGTCGGCGGCGGACAGGGCCAGGCCGTTGGGCCAACCGGCGGCGCGGGTCTCGGAGAGCAGGGTGAGACCGGAACCGTCGGGCAGGTGTACGTCGGCCACGCAGATGTCGCGCGGGCTGCCGACGCGGGGGCGGGCCTCCGCGATGGACGACGCCTCGATCACGTCACGGACTCCGAGGGCCCACAGATGGCGGGTCACGGTGGAGCGGACGCGTGGGTCGGCCACGACGACCATGGCCGTCGGCTTGTTCGGGCGGTAGGCGACCAGGCTTGCGGGCTGCTCAAGAAGAACGGACACCTAGGCCTCCTGGGGGAGTGGCGGGACGGCCGGCTGGGGGAAGGAAGCCGGTGCGAACCGTGCGGATGGTCACTGACTCCTTCGGCACGTCACCCGCCCGGCTTTAGGGAATGATCACGATTTGGTGAGTAACAATTCGGGCAATTCGGACGCACGATCGATCATAGGGTGATCAGAAGCCCGCACCGGGCGCCCTCTTGTGACACTTCGTCGGGTGCTTCGCCCGCCCGGGCGCGTCCGGACGGCCCCGCTGCTACGGGTGGTGCGGTCCGCGCCGCTGTGGCAGGGACACCACGCCCGTGACGGTGTCCGTCGGCCCCACCGGCTCCAGCCCCGCGATCTGGCACAGGAGCTCGCACCACGCCGACAGGTGCGCCGAGGTGTCCGGCACCCCGCCCACCCCCTCGCGCGGTGTCCACGAGGCCCTGATCTCGATCTGGGTGGCCGGCCGCCGCTCCGCGAGCCCGCCGAAGTAGTGCGAGCCCGCCATGGTCACGGTGCCGCTCGCCTCCCCGTACGCCAGCCCGCGCGCGTCCAGCGCCCCCGTCAGCCAGGACCAGCACACCTCCGGCAGGAGCGGGTCCGCGGCCATCTCGGGCTCCAGTTCCGCCCGTACGAGCGTCACCAGCCGGAAGGTCCCGTGCCAGGCCTCGTGCCCCGCCGGGTCGTGCAGCAGGATGAGCCGGCCGTCGGCGAGGTCGTCCTCGCCGTCGACGACCGCCGCCTCCAGCGCGTAGGCGTACGGCGCGAGCCTCTGCGGCGGCTTCGTGGGGTCGATCTCGATCCCCGGACGCAGCCGCGCCTTCTTCAAGCCGTCGACCGCCCGGCGGAACGGGAGCGGGACGGAGCTCTCCTTCGCGCTGTCCGTACCGTCAGCGCCATCTGAAAATCGTCCCTGAGCCGCAGCCATGCGGGGAAGACTAGGCGGAACGAGCGCCCGCACGGCGCAGGGACACCCGCGCCGGGGCGGACACTTCTCCGTACGTGCGAGGATTTGGGTCGTGAGCGCCAACGACAGCCCTGCGGGCCAGCCGAGTCAGACGTACGATTCCGCCTTCCTCAAGGCGTGCAGGCGGGAACCCGTGCCGCACACGCCGGTCTGGTTCATGCGGCAGGCCGGGCGCTCGCTCCCCGAGTACCGCAAGGTGCGCGAGGGGACCCAGATGCTGGAGTCGTGCATGCGGCCCGACCTGGTCACCGAGATCACGCTCCAGCCCGTCCGCCGCCACAACGTCGACGCGGCGATCTTCTTCTCCGACATCGTCGTCCCGCTCAAGGCCATCGGCATCGACCTGGACATCAAGCCGGGCATCGGCCCGGTCGTCGCCCAGCCGATCCGCCGCCGGGAGGACCTCGCACAGCTGCGCGACCTCACCCCTGAGGACGTCTCGTACGTCACCGAGGCGATCGGCATGCTCACGGGTGAACTGGGCTCCACGCCGTTGATCGGATTCGCCGGCGCGCCTTTCACCCTCGCGAGCTACCTCGTGGAGGGCGGACCTTCGCGCAACCACGAGCACACCAAGGCGCTCATGTACGGCGACCCGCAGTTGTGGGCCGACCTGCTGGACCGCCTCGCGGAGATCACCTCGGCCTTCCTCAAGGTCCAGATCGAGGCGGGCGTCTCCGCCGTCCAGCTCTTCGACTCGTGGGTCGGCGCACTGGCCCCCGCGGACTACCGCCGCTCCGTGATGCCGGCGTCGGCGAAGGTCTTCGAGTCCGTCGCCTCGTACGGGATCCCGCGCATCCACTTCGGCGTGGGCACCGGCGAGCTGCTCAAGCTGATGGGCGAGGCCGGCGCGGACGTCATGGGCGTCGACTGGCGGATCCCGATGGACGAGGCCGTCCGCCGCGTGGGCCCCGGCAAGGCGCTCCAGGGCAACCTCGACCCCGCCGTGCTCTTCTCCACCCCCGAGGCCGTCGAGGCGAAGACCGACGAGGTCCTGGCCGCTGCCGCGGGCCTGGAGGGCCACATCTTCAACCTGGGCCACGGCGTCCTGCCGACCACGGACCCGGAGGCGCTGACCCGTCTGGTGGACTACGTCCACACCAAGACCGCGCGCTGAGCCCGCCGCGACCCCACCGGAACGCCGGTCCCCGCCGTGCACGACACGGCGGGGACCGGCGTTCCGCCGTCGCGGCCCCCGCCCCGCCCGGATCCCGCCCCGCCTAGACCCCGGCCGCGCGTACGGCGGAGACCGCCTTGCGGGCCGCCACCAGGACCGGGTCCCACACCGGGGAGAACGGCGGGGCGTAGCCCAGGTCCAGGGCCACCACCTGCTCCACCGTCATCCCGGCGGTCAGGGCCACCGCCGCGACGTCCACCCGCTTCGCGGCCCCCGCGCCGCCGACGATCTGCACGCCCAGGAGCCGCCCCGTGCGGTGCTCGGCCAGCATCTTCACCGTCATCTCGGCCGCGCCCGGGTAGTAGCCCGCGGTGTTGGTGGAGGTGATGGTGGCCGTGACGAACCGCAGGCCCGCCTCCAGCGCGTCCTTCTCCCGCAGACCGGTCCGGGCGATCTCCAGGTCGCAGACCTTGCTCACCGCCGTGCCCACCACGCCGGGGAACGTGGCGTAGCCGCCGCCCACGCCCGAACCGATGACCTGCCCGTGCTTGTTGGCGTGCGTGCCCAGCGGGATGTGCCGGGTGCGTCCCGCGACCAGGTCCATGACCTCCACGCAGTCGCCGCCCGACCAGATGTCCTCGTGGCCCCGCACCCGCATCGACAGGTCGGTCAGCAGACCGCCCGAGGGGCCGAGCGGGAGCCCCGCCGCGCGCGCCAGCGCGGTGCGCGGCTCCACCCCGATGCCGAGCACGACCACGTCCGCCGCGTACTCCTCGCCCGCCGCCGTGGCGACCGCGCGGACCCGGCCCTCCTCGTCGGCGAGGATCTTCGTCACCTCGGCGCGGGCGATCGTACGGATCCCCATGCCGTTCATGGCGCGGTGCACCAGGGCGCCCATGTCCGGGTCCAGCGTGGCCATGGGCTGCTCGCCCCGGTGCAGGACGGTGACCTCGAAGCCGCGGCCGACCAGCGCCTCCGCCATCTCCACACCGATGTACCCCGCGCCGACCACCACCGCCCGGCGGATCCCGGTGCGCTCCAGGTCGTCCATCAGGCGCCTGCCGTCGTCCAGGGTCTGGACGCCGTGCACCCCGTGGGCGCCGATGCCGGGGATGCGGGGGCGGACCGGGCGGGCGCCGGTCGCCAGGACCAGCTTGTCGTAGCCCGTCCAGGACTCGGACCCGGAGTCCAGGTCGCGGGCGCGGACCCGGCGGCCCGGCAGGTCCAGCTCCACGACCTCGGTACGGGTGCGCAGATCGATGCCCCGGTCGCGGTGCTCCTGGGGGGTGCGGGCGACGAGGTCGTCCTGCTCCGGGACCAGGCCGCCGATCCAGTACGGGATCCCGCAGGCGGAGTACGAGGTGAAGTGCCCCCGTTCGAAGGCGGTGATCTCCAGCTCCGCCGGGCCCCTGAGCCGCCGGGCCTGCGACGCGGCGGACATCCCCGCCGCGTCGCCGCCGACCACCACCAGTCGTTCCGTCGCCATCGTCCGCACCGTCCTTCGCCGCCGTGACCGTCGTCGCTCGAAGGACACGCTACGGGCCCCCGCCGTACGGGTGTTCAGTCGGCCGGTCAGTCGGCCTGTCCGCCCTCGCCCGGTCCCGCCGAGTCGGGGGCGGTCCGGGCCGCCGCCGCGCCGGGCTGCCGCGCCGCGGGTACCGTCGCCGGCGCCGGGGGAGTCCCCGGCTTCGCGGGGCGCAGCCGGCGCAGCACCCGCAGGACGAGGACGACCAGCGCGGCCGTCAGGGCGAAGGGCAGCACCGCGCCCACCGCCAGCGCCAGGTAGCGCACGAGGGTCGTGAAGAGCTCCCAGCCGCCGCGCAGGGCGTCCGTGAAGGCCGGCTCCTCCTTCTTCTTCTCCTGCTCCGGCCGCACGGGAGGCTCCGAGACCTCCAGTGTGATCGTGCCCAGCGAGGTCCGGTCCTTGAGCGCGGTCTGCTGCGCCAGCAGCGACTCCAGATCGGACTGGCGCCGGCTTAGCTCGCCCTCCAGCATCACGATCTCGCTCAGCGCCGACGCCTTACCCATCATCTCCCGCACCCGGGCCACGCTGGCCTGCTGGGAGGCGACGCGGCTGCCGATGTCGGCGACCTTCTCGGTGACGTCCTGGGCGTCGACCTTGCGGTGCAGCAGCTTCCCGCTGCCCTCCATGGCGCCGAGCACGGCGTCGTAGCGCTCGCCCGGCACCCGCAGGGTCAGCGTGGAGGTCATCCGTCCGTTCCCGCCGCGCGTGGTGGACTCGTTGCCCACGTAGCCCCCCGCGCCGTCGGCGGCCGCGCGGGCCGCGGCCAGTACCTTCTGCGGCTCCGTCGTCTCGACGCCGAGCGTCGCCGTGCGGATGACGTTCTGCCGTACGGGGGCGGGGGGTTGGGCGTTCTGGTCCCCGGCGGAGGGCGCCGCCGAGGGGGCGGCCGCCGACCCGGCTCCCTTCGCGCCCTCCGGCGCCTTGCCGTCCCGGGCGGGCCCGACCGCCGCCTGTTCGGCCCGGGACGTGTCCCGGTCCTCGCCGCTCGCGCCGCAGCCGGCGAGCGCGAGGACCCCGGCGAGGGAGAGGGCGGCCACGGCCGCCGCGGAACGCTGTCTGATCATGGTGTGCATCGCGTGAACCCCCGACGTTCGGCTGGTGTTGCCGGTTCGACGTCAGGGGCCCTGTCCCGGGTTTCGCTCCCCCGGTCCCGGGCCGGTCCCGATGCGGTCACGGTCCGGCCTCGGTGATCGGTCTGAGACGATGTGTCCATGCACGAAGCGGACACGCGTACGGACCGACCGGGCGGCGACGGCGGCCCGGCCCGCGGGCAGAGCCACGTCGTCGTCATCGGCGGCGGCATCGCCGGCCTCGCGGCGGCCCACCGGCTGCTCGCCGACGGCGTGCGCGTCACCCTCCTGGAGGCCGGCGCGCGGCTCGGCGGGAAGCTGTACGCCGGCGAGCTCGCCGGAGTGCCCGTCGACCTCGGCGCCGAATCCGTCCTCGCCCGCCGCCCCGAAGCCGTGGCCCTCGCCCGGGCCGTGGGCCTCGGCGAAGCCCTCCAGGCGCCCGCCACCGCCACCGCCCACCTGTGGACCCGGGGCGCGCTGCGGCCCATGCCGCGCGGGCACGTGATGGGGGTCCCCGGCGACCTGGCACCGCTCGCCGCCTCCGGCGTGCTCTCCCCGGCGGGCCTGGCCCGGATCGAGGCCGAGCGCACCCTGGCGCCCACCGAGATCGGGGAGGACGTCGCCGTCGGCGAGTACGTCGCGGCCCGCCTCGGCCACGAGGTCGTCGACCGGCTCGTGGAGCCGCTGCTCGGCGGGGTCTACGCGGGCAACGCCTACCGCATCTCGATGCGGGCCGCCGTACCCCAGCTCTTCGAGGCCGCGCGCACGCACGCCTCGCTCGCCGACGGCGTACGCGAACTCCAGCGCCGGGCGGCCGGACAGCCCCAGGCGGCCGGCCCGGTCTTCGCGGGCATCGACGGCGGCATCGGGCGCCTTCCGCTCGCCGTCGCCGAGGCCTGCCGGGCGGCCGGGGCGCGCATCCTCACCCGCACCCCCGTGCGGGAGATCCTGCGCACGGACAGCGGCTGGCGGATCGCGGCCGGGGCCGGGGCCGGGGCCATCGAGGCCGACGGCGTGGTCCTCGCCGTCCCGGCCGGCCCCGCCGCCGGGCTGCTGGACGCCCTCGCGCCCGCCGCCGCGGCCGAGCTGCGCGCGGTGGAGTACGCCTCGATGGCCCTGGTCACCATGGCCTTCCGCCGCTCCGACCTGCCGGACTCCGTCACCGGCGGCGGCGCCAGCGGCTTCCTCGTACCGCCCGTCGACGGCCGGACCATCAAGGCCTCCACCTTCTCCAGCAACAAGTGGGCCTGGGCGGGCGCCGATCCCGAGCTCTTCCTGCTGCGCACCTCCGTGGGCCGGTACGCCGACGAGGCCGACCTGGAGCGGGAGGACGGCGAGCTCGTCGACGTCTCCCTGGCCGACCTCGGGCAGGCCGTCGGGCTCTCGGCCCGGCCGCTCGCCTCCACCGTCACCCGCTGGGACGGCGGACTGCCCCAGTACCCGGTCGGCCACCTCGCACGGGTGGCCCGCATCCGCGCCGCCGTCGCGGCCCTGCCGGGCCTCGCCGTGTGCGGCGCCCTCTACGACGGGGTCGGCATCCCGGCCTGCGTGTCCAGCGCGGGCAAGGCCGCCGACGCGGTCCTCGCCGCGACGGGCACCCCTGGCACGGACCACTGATCAGCGCACGGGACAATGGGAAGATGACTGCACCAGAGAAGATTCCCAACGCGGGGAAGAAGGCGAAGGACCTCAACGAGGTCATCCGCTACACCCTGTGGTCCGTCTTCAAACTGAAGGACGTCCTGCCGGAGGACCGCACCGGCTACGCCGACGAGGTCCAGGAGCTGTTCGACCAGCTGGCCGCCAAGGACATCACCGTGCGCGGCACCTACGACGTGTCCGGTCTGCGCGCCGACGCGGACGTCATGATCTGGTGGCACGCGGAGACCGCGGACGAGCTGCAGACCGCCTACAACCTCTTCCGCCGCACCCGCCTGGGCCGTGCGCTGGAGCCGGTGTGGTCGAACATGGCCCTGCACCGCCCCGCCGAGTTCAACAAGTCGCACATCCCGGCCTTCCTGGCCGACGAGGTCGCCCGCGACTACGTCAGCGTCTACCCCTTCGTGCGCAGCTACGACTGGTACCTGCTGCCCGACGAGGACCGCCGCCGCATGCTCGCCGACCACGGCAAGATGGCCCGCGGCTACCCGGACGTGCGCGCGAACACCGTCGCCTCCTTCTCCCTCGGCGACTACGAGTGGATGCTGGCCTTCGAGGCCGACGAGCTGTACCGCATCGTCGACCTCATGCGTCACCTGCGCGCCTCCGAGGCCCGCATGCACGTCCGTGAAGAGGTGCCCTTCTACACCGGGCGCCGCAAGTCCGTCGCCGATCTGGTGGCCGGACTCGCCTGAGACCTCCCCTGGGGGGAAGGACCGGAGGACGACCACACCGCCAGGTGACCCCCTCCGGTGGATCGGGAGGCCCTGCCCCCGAAACGACGCAGCCGGAGCCCCCGCCCGGAAGTTCAGACGACAGGAGGCAGCAGCGCCCCGCGGGCGCGCGCTGCCCGGTCGTCCAGCGACACCGGTGCGGGCTCCGGATGCGGCGCACACGCGACGCGCCGCCCCGCGGTGGCACCCGTCAGCAGATACCGCTCCACGTGCCGGTCCACGCAGTCGTTGCGTCCGCCGGTCACCCCGTGGCTGCCGGCCCCGGCCTCCGTGACCAGCGCCGCCCCGGCGCCCAGCCGCCGTTGGAGCTCCAGCGCCCCCCGGTACGGAGTGGCCCCGTCCCGCTCCGCCGCGACCACGAGCGTGCGGGGCAGCACGGCGCCCCGCGGGGCGCCCACCGCGACCGGCCGCCGCCGCTCGCGCACCGGCCAGTACGCGCACGGCAGGTTCAGGAAGGCGTTGGCCCAGGTCTCGAACGGGGCCGTCCGGGCCAGGCCGGTGTGGTCGCGGTCCCAGGTCGCCCACGCGGTGGGCCAGGAGGCGTCGTTGCACAGCACCGCCGTGTAGACGGCCGTCGCGTTCTCGGCCGCGGCCGCCGCCGCCGGGTCGGGGGCGGCCTGCCGGGTCAGCTCCGCCGGGTCGCCGCGCAGGAAGGCCGCCAGCGCGGCCGCGCGGTCCGGCCACACGTCGTCGTAGTAGGCGGCCTGGAGGTAGGCCGCCTGGAGCTCGCCGGTCCCGACGACGCCGCCGGCCGGGGTGCGGGCCACCGCGTCCCGCACCCGCTCGTAGCTCGCCCGCACGGCCGCCGGCGTGGCCCCGAGTCCGTACGCGGCGTGGTGGCGGGCCGCCCAGGCGGTGAAGTCGTACCAGCGGCGCTCGAAGGCGGCCGACTGGCCGAGGTTGTTCCCGTACCAGACGCGGCGGGGGTCCGGGTCGACCGCGGAGTCGAACACCATCCGCCGGACGTGCCCCGGGTAGCGGGTCGCGTAGACCGCGCCGAGGTAGGTCCCGTACGAGGCGCCGAGGAAGGTGAGCCCCCGCTCGCCGAGCGCGGCACGCAGGACGTACAGGTCCCGGGCGTTGTTGAGGGTCGTGTAGTGGGGCAGCGCGGCGCCGGCCCGGTCCGCGCAGCCCCGGGCGTACGAGCGGGCGGCGGCGATCCGCTCCCCCTCGTCCCCCGGGGCGGGGCGGGCCGCGGCCCGGGTGGGCGCGGCGGGGCGGTCGGCGGGGTCCCGGCAGGACAGCGGGGCGGACCGGGCGACGCCGCGCGGGGCGTAGCCGACGAGGTCGTACGCGGCGGCGGTCCGGGACCAGGAGGGAAGGGCGGCGAGCAGCGGGAAGGACATGCCGGAGGCGCCGGGCCCGCCAGGGTTGTGGACCAGGGCGCCCTGGCGGGCGGCGCCGCCGGCGCCGGTGGCCGGGACACGGCTGATGTCGAGGGTGATCTGCGGGCCGTCGGGACGGGCGTAGTCGAGCGGGACGCGCAGTGCCGCGCAGCGCACCGGCGCCGCCAGTTGCTCGACCGGCGGGCAGTCGCGAAAGCGCAGGCCGGCGGCGGCCGCGCGCCGGGCGGCACGCTCGGCTCCGGCGTCCCCGGGGTCCTCTGCGTCCTCGGCGTCCCCTGAGGCGGGGACTGCGGCCGCCGGGGCGGCGGGCCGGGCCGGTTCGGCGGCCGCCCGGGTCGGTGCGCACAGGGCCAGGGAGAGCGCCGCGGCGGCTGCGCAGCGTGCGGGCGTCATCCGCATGGCGGCCCCTTCGTCTCATCCGATGAGGCGATCAGATGCCGGCGGCGCGTCCCTGTAAAGGATCATTGGCGGGTGTCGCGGCGCCGTGACCCCGCTGCCACGCGAACCGGCCCCGGTTGCCGCATCCCGGGGGCCGGCCGCGCCGCTTCGTCCCCGTGCTCGGGGCGGACACGCTCAGGAGCTGCTGCTGGAGGAGCAGCTGGACCCGGAGGAGCTGCCGCAACTCGAACTGCTGGAGGAGCAGCTGGAACCGCTGCTCCCGCAGCCGCCGCCGGACGACCCCGAGCCCGAGCCCGAGCCGGAGCCGCAGCCGGAACCGCCGCCCCCGCCGTCGCTGCCGGCGCACCACACCGCCGGCGCCTCGACGCCGCACCCGCCGCCCGAGGTGCGTGCCCCGCGCGCGCGGGAGGCCGACTGCGCCGCCGCCAGCCGGGTACCGCGGGCGGCCTCCGTCAGCTGCCGGCGGATCCAGTCGTCCGGCAGTCCGCGCAGCCCGAACAGCGCGGCCCGCACGTACGGGTGCGGATCGTTCACGTACCGCGCGCGGATCTCGCCCAGGGCCAGCCGCCCCGCCGGGGTGATCCGCCGGCCGGCGCGCGCCGCGCGGACGGCGCCCACCGCGACGCCGACCAGCAGGACGGGGAGCACCTTGACGATGAACGGGATCTGCGAGGGGGGACCGACGGCGTAGCCGATGAAGGTGAGCGGCAGCGACAGGGGTACGAGGAACGCGCACACGACGGCCAGGGCCGTGCCCCGGCGCTGCCACGGCCGCCCGGCGGAGGGCGGCGCGACGAGCCCGCGGGCGGCCAGGCCGTCCCCGGTCTCCTGCACGGCCGGGTCGCGCATGGCCGCGTACCGCACCTGGTAGAGCCAGCCCGAGGGCGCGCCCCGGTGGGCCTCCAGCACGGCGCGCTCGGCGGGGTCGCCGGCCCGCGCACCCGGGCGTACGTGGACGATGCCAGGGCCGCCGAGCAGCAGCCGTCCGTCGCCGAGCAGCGAGACCAGCGCGGCGTCCACGACCGCACCGGGCCCGCCCGTCAGGAACGCGGCCTCGGACAGGTCGTGCAGGCGCGGAGCCGGGCCGGGCGGCGTGGGGCGGGACCGGCGCGGCCCCCTGACCAGCAGGACGGAGCAGGTGACCACCGCGAGCCAGACCGCCAGGGCGAGGAGGTTCATGCCGCTCTCCCCGTGAGCGCCCGGGCCCAGCGCGCGATCCGGCGGGGCGGCCGGGCCCCGGCCCGGTCCTGCCACCAGCGGGTGAGCCGGCGGCGGGCGGCCGGATCGGCCGGGAGGTCCCTGATCAGCAGGTGCTCGGCGAAGTCGAGCGCGTCGCGGCGGTACCCGGCCGTCATGGGGCGGCCCTTGGCGTAGTCGAGGAACGCCTCGCGGTAGGGCCGTCCGCCGCCGAGGATCGCGGGCAGCTCCGGCGCCAGCCGGGCCACCACCGAGGCCCGCTTGGCGGCCAGGGCCCGGGTCTGCACCCCGATCCGCCGCCGGTCGAACCCCTCGGGCACGGGCGTCCCGGCCACCAGCGCCGACAGCAGCGCGGCCTGCCCGAGCCCGAGCCGTGTGCGGGCGGCCGCGCTCGCGGGGGCCGCCGCGTCCCCGAGCTTGCCGTCCGGGCTGCCCGGCGCGGTGTCCGCGGCCCCGGTCCCGCGCTCTCCCACGGTCCCCGTGCCCGCGGTGCCGGGTGTGCCCGTGCCTGCGGCGCCGGGCGTCCCCGTGCCCGCGGTGCCGGGTGTGCCCGTGCCTGCGGTGCCGGGCGTGCCCGTGCCTGCGGTGCCGGGCGTCCCCGTGCCTGCGGCGCCGCGCGTCCCCGTGCCCGCGGTGCCGCGCGTGCCCGGTTCCCCGGCGCCGCGCGCGCCCGGGGCGGGAGAGGAGGCCGCCACCGCGCGGACGGCGGCCAGTTCGGCCGCCAGTTCCGCCTCGGGCGGGAAGTCGTCGTCGCGTTCCAGCAGCACCCCGGGCGGATCCACCCGCGAGCGCAGCTCGGCCAGCAGGTCGAGCACCACCGGCGGCACGGGGTGCGCGTGCGTGTCGTGCCAGACACCGTCCCGCTCGACACCGCCCGCCACGTGCACGTACGCCAGCGCCTCCAGCGGTATCGCGTCCAGTACGGCCGCCGGGTCCTCGCCCCGGTTGACCCGGTTGGTGTGCAGGTTCGCCACGTCGATCAGCAGCCGTACGCCGGTCCGCTCGACCAGTTCCGTCAGGAACCGCGCCTCCGTCAGCTCCTCGTCCGGCCAGGAGAAGAGCGCGGCGATGTTCTCCAGCGCCAGCGGCACGGGCAGGGAGTCCTGTGCGATCCGCACGTTCTCGCAGAGCACGTCCAGCGCGTCCCGGGTGCGCGGCACGGGCAGCAGGTGCCCGGCCTCCAGTACGGGCGAGGTGGTCCGGACGAAGGCGATGTGCTCGGTGACCAGCGGCGCCCCCAGCGCCACCGCCCGCTCGCCGAGCGCCGCCAGCTTCGCCGGGTCCGGGCGGTCGGCGCCGCCGATGCCCAGCGAGACGCCGTGCGGCACGACGCGCGTGCCGCGCTCACGCAGCCGCACCAGGGCCTCGGGGAGGTGGCCGGGGCAGATGTTCTCGGCCACCACCTCGACCCAGTCCAGCCCGGGCAGCCGCTCGACCACGTCCGCGATCTCCGGCCGCCAGCCGATGCCCACCCCCAGGTGTGCCATGGGCTTCATGTCCCCTCGCCCCCTCTTGTCGCACCGTGTGCCGGTGTGATGGCCCCGGCCCCGCCGCGCCAACCCGACAGCGGGGACGTTCAGAGCAACATTTGAGGTTCCGCCCGGGCGCCGGTCTCAGAGGCGGGCGCGCAGTGCCGGATGGTCCGCGACCACCGTGCAGCTTCCGGGGGCGATCTCGGTGAACCCGGCGTCCCGGACGACCGGCAGTCCGCCGCCGCCCAGTTCCGCCCACCGTTCGCGCGGAGCGGTCCGTACGGCCAGCCGGAAACCGTCCTCCTGCCACGCGGTCCGCTCCGCGTCCGTCAGCTCCCACCAGGCCAGCTGCGCCGCGTGCCCGACCTGGGCCATCGCCTTGCCGGCCGACATGCCGAGGTCCGGGTTGAGCCACAGCACCGGCAGCCCGGCGGCGGCCTCGCCGGCCGGCTCGGGGTCGTCCAGATCGGTGCCCGACACCTGGAGCTTCGCCAGCTCCTTGGGCCAGCCGTCGAGCGGCACCGGCGGGAAGACCCGTACCTGGGACCGGGCGCCGTGCACCGTGACACCCGGCAGCGTCTCGGCCTTGCGCCACTCCGCTCCGCGCGCCCGCCTGACGACCTTGCGGATGCGCGCGTCCTGCCAGTCGCGGACCGCCTCGGCCCATTCGCCCCCGCCCCGGGCGCGCTCGTCGGTCAGCAGGACCAGCACCGCGCGCGCCGCCGTCTCCAGCGCGTCCGTCCGGGCCGGCGGGTCGGCCTTCTCGATCCGCACGACCAGCGGCAGGACGAACTGCGGGGCCTCGTCGCGGGGCAGGTGGCCCTGCCGGAAGGGACTGTCCGCGCCGACGGCGGGAACGTCGGCGGTGCCGGGGGAGTGCTGGCTGCTCATCCCGCCAAGGATGCCAGGCTCCACCTTCAGGATGACGCCCAGGGGGGATCGTCCGGGTGAGGATCGAAGGCATGAAGAGTGACCTTTTCGCCTCCGAGAACCTCGCCCAGGCACCCGCCGCCCCCGGCATGGCCCTGCAGAACTCCAAATCGGTGAAGTACACCGTGAACGGTGAGATGTTGGCCCGCCAGGGATCGATGATCGCCTTCCGCGGCGACCTCCAGTT
Organism: Streptomyces sp. NPDC058662; assembly: GCF_042716255.1. Lineage (NCBI taxonomy): Bacteria > Bacillati > Actinomycetota > Actinomycetes > Kitasatosporales > Streptomycetaceae > Streptomyces > Streptomyces sp. NPDC058662. The sequence goes on from NZ_JBHXRU010000013.1 coordinate 68,269, forward strand.
CGAGCGCAAGGGGCAGGGGATAGGCGGCATGCTCAAGCGCGCCGTCACCGGTGAGGGCCTGGCACTGATGGCCGTACGCGGCCAGGGCGAGGCCTGGTTCGCCCATCAGGGGGGCAACTGCTTCGTCATCGAGTTCGAGCCGGGCGACGCGCTGACCGTCAACGGACGCAACGTGCTCTGCTTCGACCCGACGCTGTCCTACGAGATCAAGATGGTCAAGGGCGCCGGGATGACCGGCGGGGGCCTCTTCAACAGCCTCTTCACCGGCACCGGCAAGCTCGCCGTGGTCTGCGACGGCAGTCCGATCATCATCCCGGTCACCGCCCAGGCGCCGGTCTACGTCGACACCGACGCGGTGGTCGGCTGGAGCGCCCGGCTGGAGACGGGCCTGCACCGCTCCCAGTCAATGGGCTCGATGCTCCGGGGCGGCTCCGGCGAGGCCGTCCAGCTGATGCTGCGCGGCGAGGGCTTCGTCATCGTCCGCCCGAGCGAGGTCACCGAGGCGGCCCCGGCGCACTGAGACGCGGCCGCGGCGGGGCGGAGGGGTGCGGGCGCCGCGGCCCGCGCCGCGGGTGGGTAGGCTCGTACGCATGGACCAGTCGGACGGGACACCGTCGTACTGCCCCGCCCCGGCGGCCCCGGCCGGCCGGGTGGAGGGGCCTCCGTACGCGGACTGCCTGGAGTGCGGCCGACCCACCGAGTACGGGGTCGCCACCCCGGGCGTGGTGCTGTGCCCGGTGTGCGAGTGGCAGGACGCCCAGCGCACCGCCTGCTCCGGCTGAGGCCGCGCCGGGCGGGGCTCAGGTGCCGATCAGCTCGGACACCTTCACGAAGCGGTAGCCGCGCTTGCGCAGCTCCGGAACGATCTTCCGGACGGCCTCCTCGGTGACCGGGGCGGCGCTGCGCGTGCAGTGCATCACCACCACCGAGCCCGGCTTCACTCCCGAGAGCACCTGTTCGGCCACGGCGTCCGGGTCGGTCGCGAAGGCGTCCCCGCTGACCACGTCCCACTGGACGGCGGTCACCCGGGCCGAGGACAGGGCGCGCAGCGCCCGGTCGTCGTAGCACCCGCCGGGGAAGCGGAAGTAGGGGACCGTGTTGACGGCCCCCGCCGTGCGGAAGGCCGCGAAGGCCCGGTCCACGTCGGCGCGGGCGGCCGCGTTGTCGAGCGCGGGCAGCCCGTAGCAGGGGGACGTGAAGGCGTGGTGGCTGTACGAGTGGTTGGCGATCTCGAAGTTCGGATCGGTGCCGATGGCCTTCGCCTGGTCCGGGTACTCCTCAGCCCAGCGGCCCGTCATGAAGACGGTCGAGGGCACCTGGAGGCTGCGGAGCGCCTCGATCAGCCGGGGGTTGTCGAAGCGCTCGCCGCCGGCGGCCCGCGGGCCCTGGTCGGAGGTCATGTCGGCGTCGAAGGTCAGCGCCACGGTCTTCTCGGTCCGCTGCCCCGCCCGTGCGAAGACCGGGGTCAGGCCGCCGGGGCCGGGGGCGAGGGTGGGGATCTTCGCGGGCGCGCCGGCCCGGGGCGCGTTGCCGGGGGGCGCCTGCGGGGGGCTCGTGGCGGCGGGGGACGAGGCGGTGGGGGGCGACGCGGTTCCGCTGGCGCCCATACGGGCCGCGCGGCCGGTGTCCGAGGTCCCGGCGCCGCCCCCGCATCCTGCGAGGACGGCACTGAGCGCGGCACTGAGCGCGGCCGCGGCCGCCGCTTTGCGTACAGAAAGGGTCACCCAGGCAAAATATATGACTATGTGGCAAGTAGGCGTGCACGGCACTCGTCCACGTCGAAGTCCCCTTCCGGATAGCGCGGCGCGAGGGCTTCCAGGTGCTCCAGCAGCAACTGGGCGACGGCCCAGTTGCGGTACCACTTGCGGTCGGCCGGTACGACGTACCAGGGCGCGGCGTCGCTGGAGCAGCGCTCCAGCGCCAGTTCGTACGCGTGCCGGTACTCGGGCCACATCGCGCGCTCCTCGATGTCGCCCCGGTTGAACTTCCAGTGCTTGTCCGGATCGTCCAGCCGGCCCAGGAGCCGTTCGCGCTGCTCCTCGTAGCTGATGTGGAGGAAGACCTTCACGACGGTCACGCCGTCGTCCGCGAGCTCCTTCTCGAACCGGTTGATCGCGGCGTACCGGCGGCCCAGCCGACTGCGCGGGACCAGCTCGCGGACCCGGGCGATGAGGACGTCCTCGTAGTGGGAGCGGTCGAAGATGCCGATCTCACCCGGCCGGGGCAGTTCCTTCGCGACACGCCAGAGGAACGGGTGCTCGCGTTCCTCGGGGGTGGGGGCCTTGAAGGCCTTGACGCGGCAGCCGGAGGGGTTGAAGGCGCCGATCACGTGTTTGACGGTGCCGCCCTTGCCGCTGGTGTCCATCCCCTGCAGGACGAGCAGCACGCGGCGCCGGTCACCGGTGGTGCTGGCCGCGTAGAGCCGCTCCTGGAGCGAGGCCAGGCGCTGCGCCATCGGGGCGACGGCCTCCAGGGCGGCCGCCTTGCCGGCGGGGCCGCCGGGGGTCGAACGGGGGTCGAAGCGCCGCAGGTCGACGCGCTCACCGCCCGGCACCCGCAACAACTCCCGGACGCCGCCCGACCCCGGTCCGCCCGACTCCGGGCCACCCGCCTCGCCGGTCTTCTTCCTCTTCTTCGTCGCCACCGCTGTTCGCCCCAATCCCGTCGGTTCCGTACGATCGTGCAGCAGATCGAACGGCGTCGCGACGTGACCAGGTCAGTGCCAGGGGCCCGTCACCGCGAACGTGGTACCGGGGGTGTAGGCGTTGACGTACATCGTCCCCCCGTCGGGGGAGAAGGCGACCCCGGCGAACTCCCCCCACTCCGGCGCCCCCGGCCGCCCGACGTCCTGCGCGTTGCGGGCCACCGGGTAGACCTCCCCGTCCACCGTCACGCCGAAGACGTACTGCGCCCCGCCGCCGTCCTCGCACACCATGAGCCCGCCGTCCGGCGCCGGGCAGATGTTGTCGGGGGACTCCCCCGGCAGCCCGGTGTCCGCGGCCGGACCGAAGAGGACGTCGAGCCGCAGCCGCCGCCGCACCGGGTCGTACGACCACACCTGCCCGTGGTGGTCGGCGCCCGCGCCCTCGCGCGTACGGGCGTAGCTGGACACGAAGTGGACGCGCGAGCCGCCCCAGTAGCAGCCCTCCAGCTTCTGCGCGTGCGTGATGCCGCGCCGTCCGAAGTCCTGGAGCCGGACCGGGGTCACGGCCGCGGCGGGATCCGGCACGGGAACCCACTCCACCGGGAACTCCGCCCCCGGCTCGTCCACCACCGCCAGGTCCGCCAGCCCCGGCACGCGCAGGGCCTCCAGCGCGCCGCCGGCCCGCAGCGACCCGGTCCCGGCGAGCGGCCGCGCGGGCAGGAAGCGGTAGAAGAGCCCGAAGGGCTCGACGAAGGCGTCCTCCGTCTCGTAGACCACGCCCCGGTGCGGATCCACGGCGACGGCCTCGTGCGCGAACCGGCCCATCGCCGTCAGGGGTACCGCGCCGGTGCGTCCCGGTGCGGCGGGGTCCACCTCGAAAACGTAGCCGTGGTCCGCCGTGTAGCCGGCGGTGCCCGCCCGGTCCTCGGTCTCCTCGCAGCTCAGCCAGGTGTTCCAGGGGGTCGGGCCGCCCGCGCAGTTGACGGCCGTACCGGCGAGGGCCACCCGTTCGCCGGTGACCCGGCCCGCCGCGTCGAGGTCGAGGACGGTGCAGCCGCCCAGTGCGGCGGGGTCGTACGTCAGTCCCGGGACGGCGGGTACGCGCAGGGCGGCGGTGGTGCGGTTCTCGTGGTTGCGCACCAGCCGCACCCGCCCCCCGCCCGCGCCGAAGGCGGCCATGCCGTCGAAGTTGCCCGGAACGGGCCCCTCGCCCGAGCGCAGTGGATCGCCCGCTCGCGAGAGGACGCGGTAGGAGAACCCCCGGGGCAGGTCGAGCAGCCCCCGCGGATCGGGCAGCAGCGGACCGTACCCCTGCCGGGCGGCCCGGGCGGCTCCGGCGCGCCCGGTGAACAGGGCGCCGAGGGCCCCGCTGAAGGCGACCCCGCCGGCGGCGAGCAGGCTGCGGCGGCTGACGGACATCGGCAACTCCCGGCGGCGGAAGTGGAACTGGGCGGGTGGGGTGACCGGCCCGTGGTACCACGGGGGACCGCCCGCCGGGTGCCGACGCGAGGGGGCTCCGCCCCGGCGTCACACCCCCGGGCGCCGTGCCGTGCCCGGAGCGTGCCGCCGGAGCGGGGGAGAGCGCAGGATCAGACGAGCTTGGCGCTCAGGGTGATCGTGGTGCCCGTCAGCGCCTGGCTGACCGGGCAGTTCTTCTTGGCGTCCTCGGCGGCGGCGGCGAAGGCGTCGTCGTCCAGGCCCGGGACCTCGCCCTCCACCGTGAGGTGGATGCCGGTGATGCCCTGGCCGGGCACGAAGGTGACGGCGGCCGAGGTGGTGAGCTTGGTGGGCGGGTTGCCCGCCTTCGCCAGCCCGTTGGAGAAGGCCATGTTGAAGCAGCTGGAGTGCGCGGCCGCGATCAGCTCCTCCGGGCTGGTCCGCCCGTTCGCGGCCTCGTCGGTGCGCGCCGGCCAGGAGACGGGGTAGCTGCCGAGGCCGGAGGAGTCGAGAGTGACGACGCCCTTGCCCTCGAACAGGTCGCCTTCCCAGACAGCGTGCGCGTTGCGTGTGGCGGCCATGGTGAATCCCTTCGCAGAAGTGGAAACGGCCGGGCGGCAGATGAGCCCGGCGGTCCCAAACCTACTGGGACACCAGGGGCTTCGCGTCGCGTGCCAGCGCCGTGAGCCGGGATATCGCGCGGAAGTACTTCTTCCGGTAGCCGCCGTTCAGCATCTCCTCACTGAACAGCCGGTCGAAGGGCACCCCGGAGGCCAGTACGGGGACCTCGCGGTCGTACAGCCGGTCGGCCAGGACGACCAGCCGCAGCGCCGTCGACTGGTCCGGCACCGGACCGACGTCCGTCAGGCAGACGGCCGTGATCCCGTCGGTCAGCGCGCCGTACCGGCTCGGGTGCACCCGGGCCAGGTGCTCCAGCAGGCCCGGGAAGTCGTCCAGGCTCGCGCCCTCGGTGGCGTACGCGGCCTTGGCGACCTGCTCGTCCGAGAACGGGGCGGGCGCCTCCGGCAGACCGCGGTGGCGGTAGTCCTGGCCGTCGATGCGCAGCGGCCGGAAGTGCGCCGAGAGGCCCTGGATCTCCCGCAGGAAGTCGGCGGAGGCGAAGCGGCCCTCGCCGAGCTTGCCGGGCAGCGTGTTGGAGGTGGCGGCCAGCGCCACGCCCTGCTCCACGAGGCGGCTGAGCAGCGAGGACACCAGAACGGTGTCGCCCGGGTCGTCCAGCTCGAACTCGTCGATGCACAGCAGCCGGTGCCCGCCGAGGGTCTGCACGGTCTGCTGGAAGCCGAGCGCGCCGACCAGGTTGGTCAGCTCCACGAAGGTGCCGAAGGCCTTGAGCGCGGGCTCGGCCGGCGTGGCGTGCCACAGCGAGGCGAGCAGGTGGGTCTTGCCGACGCCGTAGCCGCCGTCGAGGTAGACCCCCCGCGGGCCCGCGGGGGCCGGGGCCTTCTTGGCGAACCAGCGGCGCTTGCCCGCGCCGCTCGCGTGCGCCCCGCCCAGACCGGCCGCGAAGCCGCTCAGCACGGTGACGGCCTCGGCCTGGCTGGGCTGGGCCGGGTCCGGGTCGTACGTGTCGAAGCGCACCGAGTCGAAACGCGGCGGCGGCACCATCTCGGCCACCAGCCGCTCGGCGGCCACCCGGGGCTCGCGAGCCGTCAGGGCCTGCGGACCGGCGTCGGCTGTCGGGGGCCTGTCCGCGGGTCGCCGCGAGGCGGGACCGGAGGTGGAGAGAGAGGTTGACACAGCCCTTAACTCTACGGGCGTGGCACACTGCACCGATGCGACGCCTGTTCCCTGTGACCGATCAGACACCCGTCCCGCCCCGGGAGGAAGCCGACCGGGAGTGGTCGCTGGACGAGCTGGCGGAGGCCTACGCGTACCCCGCGCTCGGCGAGGGCGCCCACTGGCTGCGGGCGAACATGGTGTCCACCCTCGACGGCGCGGCCCAGCACGACGGCCGCTCGCAGCCCATCTCCGGCGAGACCGACATGCGGATCTTCGGAACCCTGCGGGCGCTGGCCGATGTGGTGGTCGTCGGCGCGGAAACGGTTCGCCAGGAGGGCTACCGCCCGGCCCGGGCGCGGGAGGCCTTCGCCGCCCGCCGCGCGGCCGCCGGACAGGGCCCCGCCCCCGCCGTCGCGGTGGTCAGCGCGAGCCTGGACCTGGACTTCTCGCTGCCGCTGTTCACCTCCCCGCTCGTGCCGACCCTGCTGGTCACCGGCGCCGCCGCACCAGCCGACCGGGTCGCCGAGGCCGTCAGGGCCGGGGCCGAGGTCGTGGTGGCCGGCGACGGGGCCGGGGTGGACCCGGCCCGTGTGGTGCGGGAGCTCGCCGGGCGGGGCCTGCGCCGCCAGCTCACCGAGGGCGGACCCCGGCTGCTGGGGCAGTTCGTGGCCGCCGACGCGCTGGACGAGCTGTGCCTGACGATCTCCCCGGTGCTCACGGCGGGTACCGCGCAGAGGATCGCCGGCGGGCCGGCTGTCACGGTTCCGCACCGGCTCGCGCCCGCTTGCGTACTGGAAGAGGCCGGGTTCCTCTTCACGAGCTACCGTCGGATCTGAACCAGGGGCGGAATTTGACGTTCCGCTTGGCTTCCACGGGGCACAAAGCTGGGCACATATATCTGCGCAAGGCCCCGCGCGCCAGCGGGGCAGGATGGTTTCCGCAGGGGCCGGCCACGCCGGCCTCGGCCCATGAAGGAGAGGGCGTCCGTGTTCACGAGCGTATTGATGATCGAGCAGCCGCTGACCACGGTGGACGTGGACTTCGTCACCACCCTGCACGGAGACGACGCGGTCTCCTTCATCGTCCTCATGCAGCCCAGGGGCGACCAGGACCGACTGCTGCGCGCCATCGACGACGTAGCGCTCGGTGAGCTCCCCGAGGCGGTCCGTGAGGGTGACGAACCCGAGGGCGAGGCCGCCCGGGGCCCTGCCGCGCACGCCCTCGCGCACTCATTGAACGCGCTGCGCCAGAAGGGCGCCAACGCCACGGGACAGCTCGTCGAGGCCCACCCGCTCGACAAACTCAAGGCCGTCGTGGAGGAGAACGGGGCCGACGAGGTGATCGTTCTGACCGCCCCGCACTTCGTCGAGGAGTTCTTCCACCGCGACTGGGCCTCCCGCGCCCGCCACAAGGTCGGGGTTCCGGTGCTCAAGCTCTTCGCCCACAACGAATAGGCTGGGGCCGTCAGAGCTCGACCGCGCACGAGTACACCACCCGATCCTGGAGCGACCTGAATGAAGCCCGGCCTGCCGACCGCCATGGAACGGCCCCACTTCATCGGCATCGGCGGCGCCGGCATGTCCGGCATCGCGAAGATCCTCGCCCAGCGGGGCGCGCAGGTCGCCGGCAGCGACGCCCGGGGGGACTCCGAGACCGCCGAGGCGCTGCGCGCCCACGGCGCGACGGTCCACGGGGGGCACGCCGCCGGCCACCTCGCCGACGACTCCACCTGCGTGGTCGTCTCCAGCGCCATCCGCGCCGACAACCCGGAGCTGGCGCGCGCCGCCGAGCTCGGCATCCCGGTCGTGCACCGCTCGGACGCGCTCGCCGCGCTGATGGACGGCCTGCGCCCGATCGCGGTCGCCGGTACGCACGGCAAGACCACCACCACCTCGATGCTGGCGGTCTCCCTGTCGGCCCTGGGCCTGGACCCCTCGTACGCCATCGGCGGCGACCTGGACGCCCCCGGCTCCAACGCCCACCACGGCGCGGGCGACATCTTCGTGGCCGAGGCGGACGAGAGCGACCGCACCTTCCACAAGTACACCCCGCAGGTGGCGATCATCCTCAACGCGGAGCTCGACCACCACGCGAACTACGCGTCGCTGGAGGAGATCTACGAGTCCTTCGAGACCTTCGTCGCCAAGGTCGTGCCCGGCGGCACCCTGGTCGTCGCCCACGGCCAGGAGGGCGCGGCCGAGATCGCCCGCCGGGTCGCCGGGAACGAGGGCCTCAACGTCGTCACGTACGGCGAGGAGCCCGAGGCCGACGTCCGCATCACCAAGATCACTCCGCGCGGCCTGACCAGCGAGGTCACGGTCCTCCTCGGCGGCCGGATGCTCACCTTCACCGTCTCCGTGCCCGGCCGCCACTACGCCCACAACGCCGTCGCGGCCCTCGCCGCCGGGGTCGCGCTCGGCATCCCGGCGCACAACCTGGCCTCCGCGCTCGGCAAGTACACCGGCGTCAAGCGCCGCCTCCAGCTCAAGGGCGAGGCCGCCGGCGTACAGGTCATCGACTCCTACGCGCACCACCCCACGGAGATGACCGCCGACCTGGAGGCCATCCGCGGCGCCGCCGGGGACTCCCGCATCCTGGTCGTCTTCCAGCCCCACCTCTTCTCCCGCACCCAGGAGCTGGGCAAGGAGATGGGGCAGGCGCTCGCGCTCGCCGACGCCTCCGTGGTCCTCGACATCTACCCGGCCCGCGAGGACCCCCTCCCCGGGGTCACCAGCGAGATCATCCTCGCCGCCGCCCGGGCCGCGAACGCGGACGTCACCGCCGAGCACGACAAGGGCGCCGTCGCGGACGTCATCGCGGGAATGGCGAAGCCCGGCGATCTCGTTCTCACCATGGGCGCGGGCGATGTCACGGACCTCGGACCGCAGATCCTCGCCGCGCTGTCGAACCGGTCGAACTGAGGGAGCGGGAACGTCATGGCGTACGAGGTCGAGAAGACGGACGAGCAGTGGCAGGCGGAGCTGACCCCGTCCGAGTACCAGGTGCTCCGCCTCGCGGGCACCGAGCCGGCCTTCCGCGGTGAGTACACGGACACCACGACGGAGGGCGTCTACTCCTGCCGGGGCTGCGGGGCGGAGCTGTTCCGCTCCTCGGAGAAGTTCGCGTCGCACTGCGGCTGGCCGTCCTTCTTCGACCCGAAGGACACGGAGGCCGTCGAGCTGATCGCCGACACCTCCCACGGCATGGTCCGCACCGAGGTCCGCTGCGCGAGCTGCGGCTCCCACCTGGGCCACGTCTTCGAGGGCGAGGGCTACCCCACCCCCACGGACCAGCGCTACTGCATCAACTCCATCTCCCTGCGCCTGAGTCCGGCCGCCACCGCGGAGTAGTCCCCCGCTGGGTGTGCGGCGGGGGTGCCGGTGCGTGCCGAGGGTGAACGGGCGGGGCGCCGGGGGCTGTCGCGGGGGCGGGGCGTGACCGCACCGCCCCGGCAGCCGCGACGCGGAGGGCGGCGAGGGGCTTCCGTTCTCCTGGTGTACGGCGCAGTGTCACGAGGTGATCCCCGTCCGGTACCCCGGGACCGCTGTCCTTGGGGCGCCCCTCGACTCCCCTCCTCACCCCCAGAGGTCGTCACGCCATGGCAGAACTCGACCGCCGCAGGTTCCTGCAGATAGCCGGCGGCGCCGCCGCCGTCGCGATGCTGAACGAGAGCATCGCCCGCGCCGCCGCGATTCCGGCGCAGGGCAGCACCGGAACGATCCAGGACATCGAGCACATCGTCGTCCTCATGCAGGAGAACCGTTCCTTCGACCACTACTTCGGCGCGATGAAGGGCGTCCGGGGCTTCGGCGACCCGCGGCCGGTCCTCCAGGACAACGGCAAGTCCGTCTTCCACCAGTCCAACGGCACCAAGGACGTGCTGCCCTTCCACCCGCAGGTGGAAGACCTCGGCATGCAGTTCCTGACGGGGCTGAACCACGACTGGGCGGGCGGCCAGCAGGCCTACAACAAGGGCAAGTACGACCGGTGGGTGCCCGCGAAGACGGCCACCACCATGTCGTACATGACCCGGAACGACATACCGTTCCACTACGCCCTGGCCGACGCCTTCACCGTCTGCGACGCCTACCACTGCTCCTTCATCGGAGCCACCGACCCCAACCGCTACTACATGTGGACGGGTTTCACCGGCAACGACGGCACCGGCGGCGGCCCGGTCCTCGGCAACCAGGAGCTCGGGTACGGCTGGACGACCTACCCGGAGCGCCTGGAGGCGGCCGGGGTGTCCTGGAAGGTCTACCAGGACATCGGCGACGGCCTGAACGCGGCCGGCCACTGGGGCTGGATCAACGACGCGTTCCGCGGCAACTACGGCGACAACTCGCTGCTCTACTTCAACACCTACCGCAACGCCCAGCCGGGCAGCCCCCTGTACGAGAAGGCGCGCACCGGCACCGACGCCAAGGCGGGCGAGGGCTACTTCGACCGGCTGCGCGCGGACGTGGTCAACGGCTCCCTGCCCCAGGTCTCCTGGATCGCCGCGCCCGAGGCGTTCAGCGAGCACTCCAACTGGCCGACGAACTTCGGCGCCTGGTACATCTCGAAGGTGCTGGACGCGCTGACCGCGAACCCGGCGGTGTGGGCCAAGACCGCCCTGTTCATCACCTACGACGAGAACGACGGCTTCTTCGACCACGTCGTCCCGCCGTACCCGCCCGCCTCCTCGGCTTGGGGCCTGTCCACGGCCGATGTGGCCGGCGACCTGTACGCCGGCGGCGGAGGCTACGCGGCCGGCCCGTACGGGCTCGGCCCGCGTGTGCCGATGATCGTGGTCTCCCCGTGGTCCAAGGGCGGCTACGTCTGCTCCGAGACCTTCGACCACACCTCGGTGATCCGCTTCATGGAGAAGCGCTTCGGCGTGCGCGAGCCCCAGATCTCGCCCTGGCGCCGCGCCGTCTGCGGCGACCTGACCTCGGCATTCGACTTCACCCGCGCCGACGCCGCGCCGGCCGCGCTGCCCTCCACGGCCGGCTACGCCCCGCCGGACAAGAACCGACACCCCTCCTACCACCCGACCCCGCCGGCCACGGGCAGCCTGCCCGTGCAGGAGGCCGGCGGCAAGCCGACCCGCGCCCTCGGCTACCAGCCGTACGTGGACGGGAGGGCCGCCGTCTCCACGGGCAGTTTCACCCTGACCTTCGCGAGTGGCCCGGCCCTGGGCGCGCACTTCCACAGCACCTCGGGCAACCGCACCGACGGCCCCTGGCCCTACACGGTCGAGGCGGGCAAGACCCTCTCCGACACCTGGAGCACGAGCGCCTCCACCGGCAACCGGATCGACCTCACCGTCTGGGGCCCGAACGGCTTCCTGCGCGCTTGGAAGGGCCCGGCGAAGAAGGCCGGACCCGAGGCCACGGCCCGTCACGCGGCGGTGAGCGGGAACCTCGCCCTCACCCTCACGAACGCGGGCACGGCCGCGGTCGACCTCACGGTGACCAACGCCTACGGCGGCGCACCCCAGACCTTCCGGGTCCCGGCCGGGGGGACGGTGTCCCACACCGTCGACCTGCGGGCGACGGGCCGCTGGTACGACGTCAGGGTGGTCTCCGCCGCCGACGCCACCTTCCTGCGCCGTTTCGCGGGCCACGTGGAGACGGGCGCCCCGGGCGTCTCCGACCCGGCCATCAGGACGCGCTGACCCCCCCCGCGGCGGACGCACACCCCGTGCCGCGGGCCCGGTGCCGGGCCCGCGGTGTGACGGGGGGCGCGGTGGGCAGAACGTACGGCGTCGGTTTTCCGCGCTCCGTCACCGAGGGAGAACGCATGGCCATCGCCCACCGCAGGATCGGGACCGGACCCGTCCGCTCCATCGTGCTGCACGACTGGTTCGGGACCTCCGCCAACTGGGGGTCCGTACTCGACCACCTGGACCCGGACGGCTTCTCGTACGCCTTCCTCGACTACCGGGGCTACGGCGAGCGCAGGGACGTACCCGGCCGCTACAGCGTCCCCGAGATCGCCGACGACGTCCTCGAACTCGCCGACCAGCTGGGCTGGGACACCTTCTCCCTCCTCGGCCACTCGATGGGCGGCAAAGCGGCCCAGCAGGTCCTCGTCCGCGCCCCCGAGCGGGTCGAGAAGCTGGTCGGGATCGCCCCCGTCCCCGCGGCGCCGTACGCGATGGACGACGCGACGCACGCGCTCTTCCACGGCGCCGCCGAGGACCCGGACAAGCGCCGGGCCATCCTCGACCTGGTCACCGGCAACCGGGTCGGCCGCCACTGGCTCGACCGCATGGTCGAGCACTCCCTGCGGATCTCCCGTCCGGAGGCCTTCGCCGCGTACCTGGCGAGCTGGCAGCCCCTCGACCTGTCCTCCGCCGTGAAGGGCAGCACCGTCCCCGTGCTGGTCCTGGTGGGGGAGTACGACCTCGCGCTCACCGCCGAGGTCATGCGCGCCACCTGGCAGGCCTGCTACCCGAACTGCCGGGTCACCGTCCTCCCGGGCTGCGGTCACTACCCGCCCCACGAGACCCCGGTGGCCCTCACCACCGAGATCGAGGCGTTCCTGCGGAGCTGAGGGCCGTCCCTCCGGCGCGGCCCGTCGCCTCCCGGGCGGGTACGGAAAAAGCCCGTGGGGTACGAGGAAACCTCGTACCCCACGGGCTCGACAGGGTGAGTGACGGGACTTGAACCCGCGGCCACCTGGACCACAACCAGGTGCTCTACCAACTGAGCTACACCCACCACGAAGGGCGGCGGACCACCCGTTCGACGTGCTTGCACAGCATAGCCGATCAGCGGGGTGCTCCCGCGACGCGTTATTCCGCCGCGGGCCTCGCGGGGCGGAGCCGGTGACCGGCGCCACTCCGGTCGTGCCGCCCCGGTCCCGTACCCGGCCGCCGGTGCCCGCCGGCCCCCGGGCGGGCCGCCCGGTGTGCGGCGCGGCCCCCTACCCCCGGCGGGCGGCGCGCGGGATGATCACCGCATGACCTCTGACCCCCGGGCCGCCGCCGAGCCCGCGCCCTTCACCGCCGCCGACTACGCGGCCCGGATGGCCGCCGCCGCGCGGACCGCCGCCGACGCCGGACTGGCCGGCCTGCTGATCGCCCCCGGACCCGATCTCGCCCACCTCACCGGTTACCGGCCCACCGCCGAGACCGAGCGGCTGACCCTGCTCGTGCTGGCCGCGGGACAGGAACCGGTGCTCGTCGTACCCGCCCTGGAGGCGCCGGACGCGGCCAAGGCACCCGGCGCCCCCGCCCTGACCCTGCGGGACTGGGCCGACGGGAAGAGCCCGTACACCGCGGCCGCCCCGCTGCTCGACGTCACCGGCCGCTTCGGGGTCAGCGACAACACGTGGGCCCTGCACCTGCTGGGCCTGCAGCGCGAGCTGCCGGCGACCTCCTACGAGCCGCTCACGGACGTGCTTCCGATGCTCCGCGCGGTCAAGGACGAGCGGGAGCTGCAATGCCTCGCCGCGGCGGGCGCCGCCGCCGACGCGGCGTACGCGCAGATCCTCCACGTGCCCTTCGCCGGCCGCCGCGAGAGCGACGTCGCCGCCGACCTGGCCGCCCTGCTGCGCGCGCACGGCCACTCCCAGGTCGACTTCACGGTCGTCGGATCCGGGCCGAACGGCGCGGATCCGCACCACGAGGCCGGCGACCGGGTCATCGCGCACGGCGACATGGTCGTCCTCGACTTCGGCGGGCTGCGGTACGGCTACGGCTCCGACATCTCCCGCACGGTCCACGTGGGCGAGCCGAGCGCCGAGGAGCAGCGCGTCCACGACATCGTCCGCGAGGCCCAGCAGGCGGGCGTGGCGGCCGTCCGGCCCGGGGTCTCCTGCCAGGAGGTGGACCGGGCGGCCCGGGCGGTGATCACCGAGTTCGGCTACGGCGAGCGCTTCATCCACCGCACCGGCCACGGCATCGGCGTCACCACCCACGAGCCGCCGTACATGGTCGAGGGCGAGGAGCAGCCGCTCGTGCCCGGCATGTGCTTCTCCGTGGAGCCCGGCATCTACCTGCCCGGGCGGTTCGGCGTCCGCATCGAGGACATCGTCACCGTCACCGACGACGGAGGCCGCCGGCTCAACCACGCCCCGCGCGAGCTGGCGGTCGTCGAGTAGCCCTCACGCAAGGCCAGCACGTCCAGCCCGCACGCACCGCCCTCACGGGGCCAGGACGAGCGCCGATTCGGCCGGTACCCGGACCCGGCCGTCCGGGCCCGGGTGTTCCGCGGGCTCCCAGGCGGCCAGCACCCGCACCCCGTTGCGGCCCAGCGCGATCGTCGCCGGTTCGGAGCCGAAGTTCACGACGACCCGGACGTCGCCGCGCCGGTAGGTCAGCCACCGCCGCTCCTCGTCGTACGCGACGCGGACCGCCGCGAGGTCCGGGTCGCGCAGGTCCGGATGGGTGCGGCGGAGCGCGACGAGGGTGCGGTACCAGTCCAGCAGCCGGGCGTGCGGGGCCTGCCCGGGCTCCGCCCAGTCCAGCACCGAGCGGTCCCGGGTGGCCGGGTCCTGCGGGTCCGGGATCTCCTCCGCCTTCCAGCCGTGAGCCGCGAACTCCCGGCGCCGTCCGGCCCGTACGGCCTCGGCCAGCTCCGGGTCGGGATGGTCCGTGAAGTACTGCCAGGGCGTGCCCGCCCCCCACTCCTCGCCCATGAACAGCATCGGCACGAAAGGCCCGGTCAGGGCCACCGCCGCCGCGCACGCCAGCAGGCCCGGCGAGAGCGAGGCGGCCGGCCGGTCGCCGAGGGCCCGGTTGCCGACCTGGTCGTGGGTCTGGGTGTAGCCGACGAAGCGGTGGGCCGGGGTCCGCCGCCGGTCCACCGGCCGGCCGTGGGTGCGGCCCCGGAAGGAGGACCAGGTCCCGTCGTGGAAGAAGGCCCGGGTCATGGTTTTGGCGAGGGCCCCGATCGGAGCCGCGGCGAAGTCCGCGTAGTAGGCCTGGGACTCGCCGGTCAGCACGCAGTGCAGGGCGTGGTGGAAGTCGTCGTTCCACTGGGCGTGCAGCCCCGTGCCGCCCGCCTCGCGCACGGTGGTCAGCCGCGGGTCGCACTGGTCGGACTCGGCGATCAGGAACAGCGGGCGGCCCGTCTCCGCCGCCAGCGCGTCCACCGCGGACGCCAGCTCCTCCAGGAACGTCAGGGCCCGGTCGTCGGCGAGCGCGTGCACGGCGTCGAGCCGCAGCCCGTCGATCCCGTAGTCGCGCAGCCAGGCGAGCGCGCTGCCGAGGAGGTACGCGCGCACCTCGTCGGAACCGGGCGCGTCCAGGTTCACCGCCGCCCCCCAGGGGGTGTGGTGGGTGTCGGTGAAGTACGGGCCGAAGGCCGGGAGGTGGTTGCCGGAAGGGCCGAGGTGGTTGTGCACCACGTCCAGCACCACGCCCAGGCCGGCGGCGTGGGCGGCGGCCGTGAAGCGCGCGAGTCCGACCGGGCCGCCGTACGGCTCGTGCACGGACCAGGGCGCGACCCCGTCGTAGCCCCATCCGTGGCGGCCTGGGAAGGAGCACACCGGCATCAGCTCCACGTGCGTGACCCCGAGGGCGCCGAGGTGCCCCAGGCGGGCGGCCGCCGCGTCGAAGGTCCCCTCCGGGGTGAAGGTGCCGATATGGAGCTCGTAGAGGACGGCGTCCTGCAGCGGGATGCGCGACGGGGGCCCCGTCGGCGGGAGCGCCTCGAAGTCGACCACCGCGGACAGGCCGTCCGGCCCGTCCGGCAGCCGGCGGCCGCGCGGGTCCGGCAGGACGGTGGCGGCGGGGACGGGGGCGGCGCCCGCCCCGGCGTCTGCGGTGTCTCCGCCGTCCAGCACGAACCCGTACCGGCTGCCGTCGGCGGCCGGGGCCCGCACGACCCACCAGCCGTCCCGGTCCGGATCGCGTTCCATCGCGTACGCGGCGTCGTCGAGCCGCAGGGCGACCCGACCTGTCAGCGGTGCCCAGACCTCGAACTGCACGGACGGTCCCCTCGTCTCCGGCGGTGCCCAGCATGCGTATCCTGCCCATCATTCCGGGCCTGGCGCGGGTGTTCTGGACACTCCGGGCCCGACGGGCCGACAATCACCCTGTGACGTCGAGTTTCGAGTTCCCCGCATACCCCGCGCCGCGGCTGTCCGACGCCGAGCGGGACCGGGCCCTGGGCCAGCTCAGGGAAGGTGCTGCCAGCGGTCAGCTGTCCCATGACACCTTCCTGCGCCGGATGGAACTCGCCCTGGTCGCACGCCGGTCCGAGGACCTCGCCGTCCTCACCGCCGACCTCGGCCAACGCACCGCCGCCGAAAGCCCCTGGACCCGCCGCCTGTTCGGTTGGGTCGGCCGGGCCTCGGCCGTGGGGGTGGGCGTACGGCGCGCCTGGACGGCCGAGCGGCTGCCCAAGCTGCTGCTGCCGCACCCGAGCGCGGGGGCGCTGCGGATCGGCCGCGACCCCGGCAACGGACTGCGGCTCAACCACGAGACGGTGTCCCGCACGCACGCCGAGCTCAGCCTGCGCGACGGGCTGTGGGTGCTGAAGGACCTCGGCTCCACCAACGGGACCACGGTCAACGGCCGCCGGGTGACCGGCTCGGCGGTGGTCCGGGACGGCGACCAGGTCAGCTTCGGGACGATGTCCTTCCGGCTCTCCGCCGGCTAGGCCACGGCGCTGGGCCCGGGGCCGGGTGCGCGGCGGCGGGGGCCGTCGCGGAGGATGGCGGCCATGGAAAACACGCCTGTCGTGCGCCGTGTGCGCCCCGAGGACCTGCCCCGCCTGGTGGAGCTCATCCACGAGCACATCGCCTACGAGAAGTCGGCCCCCCGCCCGCCGGGCCTCGCCGACCGGCTCGGTCCCCTGCTGTTCGCCGAGGACGCGAAGCTGTGGATGCTGCTGATCGAGACCCCGCAGGGCGGGATCGTGGGATACGCCGCCTGCTCCGCCGAGTTCGCCTTCTGGGACGCCCGCTACTACATCCACATGGACTGCCTCTACCTGGCCGAGGACGCCCGGGGCCGGGGCCACGGCGCCACCTTGATGGACGGGGTCGCGGCGCTGGCCCGCGAGCTCGGCCTGAGCCAGGTCCAGTGGCAGACCCCCGACTGGAACGAGGGCGCGATCCGCTTCTACGACCGGCTCGGCGCCACCGGCCTCTCCAAGCGGCGGTACAGCCTCGCCGTGGACCCGGCCGCGTCCTGAACCGGACGGTGCCGGGGCTCGGAGCCCCGGCACCCCCGGCGGCCGGACGGGGTCACCCGGGCCGGCCGCCGACCGCCGGCAGGCGCGCGTACGCGGCCAGTACGGTCCGGGCCTGGTGCTCGACCTGCGCGGCCACCGGGACCCAGCGGGCCTCGAACCGCGCCGAGAACTCCTCGCACCACCCGGTGACGAGCCGGTCCAGGGCGGGCGCCGCCGCGTCGCCCCGCGCGCGCAGCACCCGCAGCAGCATCGCGGCCGCCCGCAGTGACAGGCGGCGCCCGAAGGCGTCGATGCTGGCGACGTGCGCGACGGTCGCCTCGGCCGGGGCGCCGCCACCGGTCCACTCGGCGGCGATCCGCGGGATCAGCGCGAGCGTCCAGTCCACCGCGCGCAGCAGGGCCGCCGCGTCCGCGTCCCCGTACGGCGGCGCCCCGCTCACGGCGCCGTGCGCGCCACCGCCCCTGCTTCCGCTGCTCCCGCCCCTGCCGCCTCCGCTCCAGCCGTCCCCGCGTCCGCCGTCGCCGTTCCCGCCGCTCCCGCGTCCGCCGTCGCCGGGGGAGTCGCCCAGCGCGGCGCGGACCCGGGCCACGCGGGCGGCGTCCTCGGTGAGCCGCCGGGCCAGCATCCGCAGGGCCCCGCGCGGGTCGGCGTGCGGGGCCGGATCGCCCACCAGGTCGGAGGCCCACATGGGGACTTCGACGATGGCGGTGGTGCCGGCGTAGCGGTGGGCGTGGTACCAGGTGCTGAGCCGGGTGTCCTCGGGATGGAAGGCGCCGGCGGCGTCGCCGCCCGGTTCCGGGATCACGAAGATCCCGGGTCCGGGGGAGGGCCAGCCGGCGGCGTCGGAGGCGCCGTACTCCACCGGGATGCGCAGCTCCGCCGCCGACGTGGCGAACGGCTCGGCGAGGCCGGGTATGTCCCGGGTGAGCTGCACCCAGGAGCCGCCGAGATCGGTGGCGTGCAGGGACACCTGCAGGACGGGGCGCAGCTCGTCGATGAGGGCGGTCAGGGCAAGCGTCTCCGGCGGGAGCCGGTCCGGGGCCAGTAAGGACGGCGCCCACTCCGGCTGTTCGGGACCGGGGGGCCGGAAGAAGTGCCGGTGGTAGTCGAGGAGCGTGGACGGCTGGGGCGTGCGGTGCAGCGCGGCGCCGTCCGGGTCCGCGCACAGCAGGAAGTGCCAGCCGCAGCCGGCCCGCGGGCCCGGATCGGACAGGAGCCGGCGGGCGAGGGAGAGCGCGGTCGCCCCGCCCACGGGTTCGTTGGCGTGCGCCCCGGCGACGACGAGGACGTTGCGGCCGGGCCCCGACGACGCGGTCGCGGCGGGCGGGGGCGGCCCCTCGGCCCTGCCGCCGGGGGGCGCGGGCGTGGCGGGGAGGGGCCCGTCGGCGGCGAGGGACAGCAGCCACAGGGGCCGCCCGCCCCGCGAGGTACCGGCCCGGCTGAGCCGGACCTCGCCGGGGTGCCGGTCCGCCAGGGCCCGGGCGGCCGCCGCGAGTTCGCGCGGTGTGGGGTAGCACAAGTCACGGAGGAGGGTCACAAGGGATGCCATGCCCCCCGCGCCGGGCTCCTACTGCTCCGCGCGCCCCCGTACTTCCCCGAATGGTGCGCGAAAGCCCTGGCCAACGCTGCGAAGGCAGCCGGCCCGGGCCGGCCGCCGCGGCGCTCGCGCCCCGTCCGGGCCGCGCCCCGTCCGTGGCCCGGCCCGGTCGGGGGCGGTCTAATCCGCGCGCAGGAGCACCGCCACCGGCAGGGCGGCGAGCAGCCCGGCCAGGACCGCCTCGCCCTCGTACGTACGGGCCGACGCGGCCCCCGGCGCGGAGAGCGCCGTCCAGCGGCCCGGCGGGAGCGGCAGGGACGTGTCCCGCCAGCCGCCCGCCCCGGCCAGCCGGTGCGAGAGCCGGGTGGCGACCGCCACCAGCCCGGCCGAACGGGCGAAGGCCAGGCAGTGCTCCGCCGCGGGACCCCGGGCGACCAGCGGCTCGTATCCGGAGAACAGGTTCGGCCGGTCCCTGCGCAGGCGCAGCAGCGCGGCCGTCAGGGCCAGCTTCTCCTCCGCGGGGTCGCGCGGGGCGTCCCCCGCGTCCAGCCGGGCCAGCGCCTCGCGGGGCAGGACCGCCGGGCGCCGGTTGTCGGGGTCGACCAGGGCCCGGTACTCCGTCTCGGCGCCCTGGTAGACCTCGGGGACGCCCGGCATCGCCAGGTGCAGCAGGGCCGTGCCGAGCAGGTTGGCGCGGGCCGCCTCCGCGAGGTGCGCCGGGAGGTCCAGCGGGGCCGGCGCGTACCCGGCGACGGCCGCCTCGTAGGCCTCGTCCGGGTCGGTCCAGCTGGTGCGCAGGGCGGCCTCGCGGACGGACTTGAGCAGCGCCTGCCCCAGGCGCGCCACGGCCTGGGGGGCGTGCCCGAGCCCCAGGGCGGTCTGCCGGGCCACCCAGGCCAGCTGGGGGTCGGAGCCGGCCGCGGGTCCCGGGTCCGCCGGCTCCGTGCCCGCGGGCCGCGGGGCGGCGGGCTCCGGGGCGGGGGGTTCCGGGGACGCCGCGCCGGGGGCGCTCGGCCCCGCCGGGGACATCAGGGCCGGGGACATCAGGGCCGGGTCCATCAGCTCGGGCGCCTGCGACAGCACCGCGATACGGGCCCGGACGTCCGCGCTGCGCTTGGTGTCGTGCGTGGACAGCACCGTCCCCGACCCGGGCCACTCCCGGGCCAGCCGGGAGCAGTACGCGTGGAACTCCTCCGCCGCGACCGCCGGTCCGCCCGGCTCGCCCCCCACCTCGGTGGCCGACAGCAGCGGGGCGTACCGGTAGAACGCCCGGTCCTCCAGCGACTTGGCCCGCAGGGCCGCGGAGGTCTGGGCGAAGCGCGCGGCGAACGCGGCGTCCCGCAGCAGCAGCTCCCGTACGGCGGCCACAGGGCCCGGTCCGGCCGCCTCGGCCGCCCGGTCCAGGGCCTGGGGCGCCGGGTGCGGCTCGTCGGGGTAGGGCCGGTAGACGGGGTAGGCGATGAGCAGCTCCCGCACCGCGGGGCCCAGTTCGGGACCCGCCCGCCGCTCCAGGGCGCGCAGCTCGGCGGCCAGGTCCCCGGTCAGCACCTCCCGCGCGCACGCCGCGGCCGTCTCCTCCCACTCCGGCACACCCGTGAACTTCCGGTACCGGACGGCCAGCTCCCGCACCCCGGCCGGGTCGGTGAAGACGCCGTCCAGGCGGTGCAGGGCGTCGTAGCCGGTGGTTCCGGCCACCGGCCAGGTGCGGGGGAGCCGCTCCTGGCGGGCGAGGATCTTCTCCACGACCACCCAGCAGCGGGCGCCGACCGCCGCCCGCAGCCGCCGCAGGTACTCCCCGGGGTCGGCCAGCCCGTCCACGTGGTCGATCCGCAGGCCTTCCACGACCCCGTCACGGACCAGTTCGAGCACCTTGGCGTGGGTGGCCGAAAAGACCTCCGGGTCCTCCACCCGCACCCCGATCAGGTCCGAGATCGTGAAGAAGCGGCGGTAGTTGAGCCCGGTCCGGGCCTCCCGCCACCACGCCGGCCGGTACCACTGCGCGGCCAGCCGGTCGGCGGGCGCAAGCGCGGCGGTGCCTTCGCGCAGCGGGAACTCGTGGTCCCCGCAGCGCAGGACCTCGCCGTCCGCCGTGAAGGCGGCGGGCTCTGCGGGCCCGGGGAGGACCGGCAGCAGCAGCTGCCCGCCGCCCGCCTCCCAGTCGATGTCGAACCAGCGCGCGTACGGCGACCGGGGGCCCTCCCGCAGCACCTCCCACAGCGGACGGTTCAGGCGCAGCGGCGTCGGGACCGCCATGTGGTTCGGCACGATGTCCAGCACCAGGCCCACCCCGTGCGCCCGCGCGGCGGCGGCCAGGGCGCGCAGGCCGGACTCCCCGCCCAGCTCGGCCCGCACCCGGGAGTGGTCGGTGACGTCGTACCCGTGCGCCGAGCCGGGCGCCGACTCCAGCACGGGGGAGAGGTGCAGGTGCGACACCCCGAGGGAGGCGAGGTACGGCACGGCTGCCCCGGCCGCCGCGAAGGGGAACTCCGGCCGGAGCTGGAGGCGGTAGGTGGACGCAGGGGTGACGGGGTTCGGAACATCAGGTTCCGTCGATGGGTCGGGCTGCGGCTGGCTCATGAGAACGTACGTACCCAGCCTGCGGGATTCCGTGCCATTACCCAATGCATCCGGGTGACTGCACCGGGTTAGCCTCGATCAAGTGGTTGGAACCGTCAACACCTATCGAAGAGTCATCGCCCTGACCGGGCCCCTACTCCCCCTCGTCTCATTCCTGGCCCGACTGCCCGTCGCGATGTCCCAGTTCGGGAGCTTCCTGCTGGTCGCGCAGACCAGTGGCTCCCTCGCCACCGCCGGTGTCGTCGGCGGCGCCCTGTCCGTCGGCCAGGTGGTCTTCGGGCCCGTCCTCGGCCGGGTCGCCGACCGGCACGGCCAGCGGCCCGTCGTCCTGACCGCCGCCGCGGTCAACGCCGTGGCCACCGCCGCCCTGGTCGCGGGAGCCCTCGCGCACCTCGCCACCCTCCCGCTCGCCCTGATCGGAGCCGTCACGGGGGCCTCGGTACCCCTGATCGGGCCGCTCGCGCGGACCCGCTCGGTGGCGCTGGCGCACCGCGCCGACTCCGACGAGTCCGTCGTGGGCGCCGTGCACGCCCTCGAAGGGACCCTGGACGAGGTCTCGTTCGTCTTCGGCCCCGCCCTCGTGGGCCTCGCGGCCCTCCTCGCGCACCCGGCCGTCGCCCTCGGCGGCGCGGCCGGTCTCGTCGCCGTCTTCGGCACCGCCTACGCCCTGCACCCCACCGCCGCCGCCACGGCCGGCTCGCCCCCGCGGGCCCGCGCCGCGCGGGTCCGCCAGCCCCGCGTGGTGCACGCCGTCCGGGTTTCGCTGGCCCTCCAGGGCGTCATGTTCGGCGCCTGCCAGGCCGGTATCGCCGCGCTCACCGCCCGGCTGGGCGTACCCGGCCAGGCCGGGATCGTCTACGCCTCCATGGGGGTGGTCAGCGCCGCCGTCGGTCTCGGTCTCGGCGCCCTGCCCGCCCGCTTCGGACTGCGGCTGCGCTGGCGGGCGGCCACCGGCGCCGCGCTGGCGCTGTCGGTGCCGCTGCTGTTCACCGACGGCCTGTGGCCGCTGTACGTCGTCGTCACCGTGCTGGGGGCCGCCTACGCGCCCCACCTGATCACCGCTTTCGCGCTCACCGAGCGCGTCGTCGAGCCGGCCCGGCTCTCCGCGGCGATGGCCCTCGCCGCCAGCTCCCTCGTGGCCGGGCAGGCCGCCGCGCTCGCCGTCTGCGGGCGGCTCGCCGAGCGGTACGGGCCCGTCGGCGCCTTCGCCGTGGCCGTGGCGGCGGCCGGCCTGTGCCTGGCCCTGGCGCTCGTCACCCGGGTGCCCCGGACCCGTACGCACGCCCGGCCCTCCGCCCCGCCCCGCCCCACCGCCGAACCGGCCCTCGGCTAGTGCCGTGACCGGGAAGGTTCACCGGGTCGCGGCGCCCGGCACGGCACCTCGCCGCGTTGGCGGACCACGGCGGTACGTCCAGTACGAGCCGTGGTCCGCCGTCTTGCG
>NZ_JBHXRU010000014.1:0-69376 GCF_042716255.1 Streptomyces sp. NPDC058662
GGGCCCGGCGCGGAAAGCTCGCGCCGGGCCCCGCCCGTATCCGGCTCCCGTCCGCGAGGAGCGGGCCGGTTTCGCTAGGCCGCGAGGCCCAGGGCCGCCATCCGCTTGGTGTGCGCCTTGGTGATGCGGGTGAACATCTCACCGACGGCCGCCAGGTCGAAGCCCGCCGCCATTCCGTCGACACCGCCGACGAGCATGGTGGAGAGCGCGTCGCGCTCGGCCACCACGCGCTGGGCCTGCGAGAGGGCCTCGCCCATCAGCCGGCGGGCCCAGAGCGCGAGCCGGCCGCCGCAGCGCGGATCGGCCTCGATCGCGGCGCGCACCTTCTCCACGGCGAAGTTGCCGTGGCCGGTGTCGTCCAGCACGCCGAGCACCAGGGCGCGGGTGTCGGTGTCCAGGTGGGTGGCGACCTCGCGGTAGAAGTCGCTGGCGATCGAGTCGCCGACGTAGGCCTTGACCAGGCCTTCCAGCCAGTCGGAGGGCGCGGTCTGGCGGTGGAAGTCGTCCACGCCCTTGGCGAAGGGCTGCATGGCGGCGGTGGGCTCGGTCTCAATGGCCGCGAGCCGGTCGCGCAGCCGTTCGAAGTGGTGGAACTCCGCGGAGGCCATGGCGGCGAGCTCGGCCTTGTCGTCGAGGGTGGGCGCGAGCTTCGCGTCCTCCGCGAGGCGCTCGAAGGCCGCGAGCTCTCCGTACGCGAGCGCGCCGAGCAGGTCCACGACGGCGGCCCGGTACTGCGGCGAGGCCGAGGCGGCCGCCCAGTCCTGAGCGGCGATGCCCACCGTTTCGGGGGGAGTGCTGTCGTCGGCGGGCGAGGCGTTTTCTACGGTCGACATGCTCCGCACAATAGCCGTCCCCAAAGGACCGCGAAGCACCTGGTCAGTCCGCCTGCGAGCGCCTACCCGGTGAATTCACCCGACACAGCTGCGGGATTCCGGGGTACAGTGGTAATGCGCCTGCCGGATACTCGGCGGGCCATCCGAATGAGGATGCCCGGTCGGTGGCCCGATCGGCTCCAACCGACCCGCCCTCTGCGGGGTGCGTGCGTTCATACGTGCCGCCACCCATGAGGGGCCCCCTCAGCGGCACAAGCGCTTGAGCGAAGGCCAGTGGTCCCGCGCAGCTTTGTACGTACGTCGCAGTACTGCAAGCCCGGCACGGTACGACCCCCCTCGCCGCCTCGCGCCGCGTCTCACAGAAGAGGCAGCACCCTGACTACGTTCCGAGACCTCGGGATTCTCCCCGAGACCGCCGAAGCCCTTGAGGCCGTCGGCATCGTGTCCCCCTTCCCGATCCAGGAGATGACCCTCCCCGTCGCCCTCTCCGGCACGGACGTCATCGGCCAGGCCAAGACCGGAACCGGCAAGACGCTCGGTTTCGGCCTTCCGCTGCTGGAGCGGGTCACCGTCCCCGCGGACGTCGAGGCGGGCCGGGCCCGGCCCGAGCAGCTGACCGACGCCCCGCAGGCCCTCGTGGTGGTTCCGACCCGCGAGCTGTGCACCCAGGTGACCAACGACCTC
Organism: Streptomyces sp. NPDC058662; assembly: GCF_042716255.1. NCBI lineage: Bacteria > Bacillati > Actinomycetota > Actinomycetes > Kitasatosporales > Streptomycetaceae > Streptomyces > Streptomyces sp. NPDC058662. The sequence goes on from NZ_JBHXRU010000014.1 coordinate 1,518, forward strand.
CTGACCGCGGGCAAGGTCCGCAACGTCCGCGTCCTCGCCATATACGGCGGGCGCGCGTACGAACCCCAGGTCGAGGCGCTCAAGAAGGGCGTCGACATCATCGTCGGCACCCCGGGCCGCCTGCTCGACCTGGCCGGCCAGAAGAAGCTCGACCTCTCCCACGTCCGGGCCCTGGTCCTGGACGAGGCCGACGAGATGCTCGACCTGGGCTTCCTGCCCGACGTCGAGAGGATCATGAGCTACCTGCCGCCGAAGCGTCAGACGATGCTGTTCTCGGCGACCATGCCGGGTGCGGTCATCGGACTGGCCCGCCGGTACATGACGCAGCCCACGCACATCAGCGCCGTGTCCGAGGACGGCGAGGGCGCGACGGTCGCCAACACCGCGCAGCACGTCTTCCGCGCGCACAACATGGACAAGCCGGAGCTCGTCTCCCGCATCCTGCAGGCCGAGGGCCGCGGCCTGGCCATGATCTTCTGCCGCACCAAGCGCACGGCGGCCGACATCGCCGAGCAGCTGGAGAAGCGCGGCTTCGCCTCCGGCGCCGTCCACGGCGACCTGGGCCAGGGCGCGCGCGAGCAGGCCCTGCGCGCGTTCCGCAACGGCAAGGTCGACGTGCTGGTGTGCACCGATGTCGCCGCGCGCGGCATCGACGTCGAGGGCGTCACGCACGTCATCAACTACCAGACGCCCGAGGACGAGAAGACCTTCCTGCACCGCGTGGGCCGCACCGGCCGCGCGGGCAAGAAGGGCATCGCCGTCACGCTGGTCGACTGGGACGACATCCCGCGCTGGCAGCTGATCAACAAGGCGCTGGGGCTGGACTTCCACGACCCGGTGGAGACGTACTCCACGTCGCCCCACCTGTTCGAGGAGCTGAACATCCCGGCCGGCACCAAGGGCATCCTGCCGCGCGCCGAGCGCACGCGGGCCGGCCTGAAGGCCGAGGACCTTGAGGACCTGGGCGAGACCGGCGGCCGTGGCGGCCGCGGCGGTCGCGGCCCGGCCCCGGCCGCCGCCGAGGTGGTCGAGGACCGTCCGGCCCGTACCCGTACGCCGCGCCAGCGCCGCCGTACGCGGGGCGGGTCCGAGGCGGGCTCCGAGTCGGCCGCCCCGGTGACGCCGGCCGCCGAGGCCCCCGAGGCCGCGGACGAGGCGCGCAGGCCGCGCCGTCGCCGTACCCGTGCTTCCGTACCGGCTCCGGCCGCGTCGGTGGCCGTCCTGGACGCCGCTCCGGTCGCCGCGGCGGCCCCCGTCGCCGTCCTGGAGGCCGCTCCGGCCGCGCTCGTCGAGGCTCCGGCCGCCGAGGACGCTCCGGCGAAGCCCAAGCGCACCCGGACCCGCAAGGCCGCCGCCGAGGTGGCCGAGGCCGCCGTCGTCGAGGCCCCGGTCGCGGACGAGGCCCCGGCCAAGCCGAAGCGCACCCGGGCCCGCAAGGTCGCCGAGGCCGCTCCGGCGGCTCCGGCCGCCGCGGTGGCGGAGGAGGCTCCGGTCCGGCCGCAGCGTGCCCGCGTCCGCCGGGTCGTGGACGCCGCGCCCGAACCGGACTTCCAGATGGCCCCGCCCGTCGAGCCCGTGCGGGCGCAGCGGTCCCGGCCCCGCCGGGTCTCCGAGTCGGCCCCCGCTGCGGCTCCGGCCGCCGCGGAGGAGGCTCCGGCCAAGCCGAAGCGCACCCGTACCCGCAAGGCCGCCGCCTCCCCGGAGGCGTAGGAACCCGCAGCGCAGCCCAGCACCGGCCCGGTCCCCCGTCCAGGGGGCCGGGCCGGCGGCGTTCCCGCCCGGGGTGACCGGCCAGTACCGTGAGCGGCATGAGCAAGCCGCCGAGCCTCATCCTGCCGTCCGACGCGCGCGCGTACCGCCTCACGACCGACCGCGGCGCCTTCGCCGCGCACGAGGCCGGTGCGCCCGTGCGGGGTACCGCCCTGCTGGTCCCCGGTTTCACGGGCAGCAAGGAGGACTTCATCGCGCTCCTGGAGCCCTTGGCCGCGGCGGGCTACCGGGTGGTCGCCGTCGACGGGCGCGGCCAGTACGAGAGCCCGGGGCCGCGCCAGGAGGCCCCGTACGCCCTGGAGGAGCTGGCCGGCGACCTCCTGGCCCAGGTGCGCGCCCTGGGCGGGGGCCCGGTGCACCTGGTCGGGCACTCGCTGGGCGGGCTGATCGCGCGGGCCGCGGTGCTGCGCGACCCCGCCCCCTTCGCCTCGCTCACGTTGATGAGCAGCGGGCCCGCGGCGATCGAGGAGGTCCAGCGGGCCCGGACGAAGCTGCTGGTGGCCGCGCTGGAGGAGATGGGGGACGACATGCCCGCGCTGTGGACCGCGATGCGGTCCCAGGACCCGCCGGACGGCGGGGAGGACTCTCCCGAGCTGCTGGCCTTCCTGCGGGAGCGGTGGCTGGCCACGGTCCCCGAGCAGTTGATCGTCACGGGCCGGACGCTGATCTCCGAGCCGGATCGGGTGGAGGAGCTGGCGGCCGTGCCGCTGCCGATGCTGGTGCTGTCCGGAACGGTGGACTATGCCTGGCCGGTGCCGTCGATGGACGACATGGCGCAGCGGCTGGGGGCGGAACGGGTGGTGGTGCCGGCCGCCGAGCACTCCCCCAACGCGGAGAATCCGCAGGTCACGGCCGATGCGCTGGTGGCGTTCTGGGACGCCTGCGCCAGGTAGTCCTTAGCGAGTGAAAAAATTTCCTTAGCGTAGGGAATGTTTGCCCCTTACACTTCGTTAATACCTGTGCAAGGAGAACACCGACGAAGGGAGAAGCCCGTGCGCTTCGAGATTCTGCGCCTGGACGATGTCGACGGAAGCGCCGTGGACAGCACCGTCGTGGACGCGGCCTCCGTCAACCGGATCGTGCAGCAGGCCGCCGCTGTCGGCCAGCGCATCCTGATCCGGCCGGCCGCCGCCTGCTGAGGCTCCGGCCCGGCCCACTCGTGCCGACGCCCCCGCACCGATCCGGTGCGGGGGCGTTCGCGCGTGCGCTCAGGCGCCCCGGACGACCTGCAGCACACCGTTGATGATCTGCTGGACCGCGATGGCGGAGAGCATCATGCCGGCGAGCCGCGTCACGAGCACGACCCCGCCGTCCTTGATGACCCGGATGATCACGAGCGAGTACCGCATGGTGATCCACAGGACGACGTGCATGGCGACGATCGCGGCCCACACGGAGACCTGCGCGGTGGGCCCGTCGGCCTTCTGGACGGCCAGGATGACGGACACGATCGCGCCGGGCCCGGCCAGCAGCGGCATGCCCAGGGGGACCAGGGCGACATTGACGTCCTTGGTCTGCTTCGGCTCGTCCATCTTGCCGGTGAGCAGGTCGAGCGCGATGAGCAGGAGCAGCAGGCCACCGGCGATCATCAGCGCCGGGACGGAGACGTGCAGGTAGTTCAGGATCTGCTGGCCGCAGAGTCCGAAGACGGCGATGACGCCGAAGGCCACGCAGACGGCCTGCCAGGCCATCCGGCGCTGCACCTTCGCGGGGCGGCCCGAGGTCAGGGCGAGGAAGATCGGCGTGATCCCCGGGGGGTCCATAATCACAAAAAGCGTAAGAAAAAGGGATCCGAAGACGGCGAAGTCGAACACAGTGATGCCTTGCAGGAGAGAGGGGTGTCGCGAGAGAAAAGGGGGTGGGACGGGTGGGGCGGGCCGGCGCTACGCGGCTCTCAGCGGCCCGGTCCGCCGGCGCCGGGCACGGGGAAGGCCCCGGTGGCCCGGCGGGTGATCTCGCCGTAGATCTCGGGGTCGGTCGTGTACTCCCCGAGGCGGCAGGTCTTGCGGCTGCCGTGGTAGTCGCTGGAGCCGGTGACCAGCAGTCCGAGGTCCGCCGCCAGGCCGCGCAGCCGCGCGCGGGTGCCGGCGTCGTGGTCCATGTGGTCCACCTCGATGCCGTCCAGGCCCGCGTCGGCCAGGGCGGCTATGTCCGCCTCGGACACGCACCGGCCGCGCTTGACGGCGGCGGGGTGCGCGAGGACGGTGACACCGCCGGCCGCCTTGACCAGGCGGACCGCGTCGAAGGGGTTCAGCTCGTGCTTCCCCGCGTACGCACGGCCGCCGTCGGCGAGCCACTCGGGTGTGAAGGCGTCCGAGACCGTGGCCACGACCCCCAGCTCGACGAGCGCGGTCGCCAGGTGCGGCCGTCCCACGGAGCCGTCGCCCGCGATCCGGGCGACCCGCTCCCAGGTGATGTCCACGCCGAGCGCCCGCAGCTTCGCGACCATGGCCTGCGCGCGGGGGGTGCGGTCGTCCCGGACGAGCTCGCGCTCGCGCGAGAACTCGGGCTCCCGAGGATCGAAGAGGTACGCGAGCATGTGCGTCCCGATCCCGTCGAGGCGGCAGGACAGTTCCGCACCGGTGACCAGGGTCAGTCCCGCGGGCAGGACGGCGAGTGCCTCGGCGTGCCCGCCGACGGTGTCGTGGTCGGTCAGCGCGACCACGTCCAGTCCGGCGCGGGCGGCGTTGAGCACCAGCTCGGCAGGGGTGTCCGTACCGTCGGAGGCTGTGGAGTGGGCGTGCAGGTCGATGCGCACAGCCTGGCTCCAGAGTTCGCACGGACGGGGGACACTCCAGGATAACCGCGCCGCGGCCCCCCTCCGATCAACCCCTGCCGGGGATCAGGCCGGGCCCAGGACGCGCGGGCTCAGGGCGCCGCACGGCAGGAGCTCGATCTCGGCTCCCGCGTCGCGCAGGTCGGTGAGTACGAGCTCGTCGTACATGAGCAGGCCCGACTGCTCCGGCCAGACGATCGCCCACAGCCACAGGCCCCGCGCCTCACCGGCGAAGACGGCCCGGTCGTCGGGGGCGCCCTTGACGTGCCACAGCGGGGTGGGGCGGCCCGCCGCGACCACCTTGGCGTGCGGTGGGGCGGAGACGTCCATGAACGGGCCCGGGTCCGGGCCGTCGATCCCCGCGTACCGGGCCCCGAGGCCGACGCCCAGCTCCTCGGCGATCAGCAGCAGCTCGCCAATGCCGCCCAGCGGCCCCGGCCCCGAGCAGGCCACGGCCGTCGCGCGGCCGCCGCTGCGGTCGTCACCCGCGGACGCCACCCCGGTGAAGAGCCAGCCCACGGGCAGCGGCCACGGCATCCACACCGGCACCCGGGCCCGGTGGACGACGACGCCCAGGCCCTCGACGCTGGGTGGGATGACGGGTTGCAGAGGGTGCACGGCATCGTGCAGGGCGCACTGCCAGGAGTCGGAGAAGAGTCCGGGCGCCCTGACCCGGCCACCGCACTTCGGGCAACTCGGTTCACCCCTCATAAGAAGCCACGCTCCTCCCCGCCCGGCGCCCCGTCAAGACGCGATCACCCGTCCGGGCGGTCAGTCCAGTGCGACAGCCGTACGGAGAGGGTCCCGCAGATCGGTGCCGCGCGCGAGCCAGCGCTCCTGAAGGGCCGCCGCGCCGTGGACGCGCTTCCAGGCCGCCTCGTTCGCCGTCATGGGCAGCAGCGGCAGGAACCGCACCGCCTCCATGGGCTCGTCCAGCTCCAGGTCCTCGACCAGGCCGCCCGGCTCCGCGACGAGGACGGAGCTGAACGAGGCCCCGTCCCACAGGGGTTCGCCCACGTCCAAGGAGGCGCCGGGGGCCACGATCAGCCCCTCGACCTGGGGTGAGGCGGCCAGGACCGCGAGCGGCCTGAGCAGTTTGTCGGTGGGGGCGCGTCCGGCCCGCACGGTCAGCACCAGCTCGGCGCGCGGCCCGCGGACGGGATCGGCGACCACGGCGGTGGGATCGGTCATCGGATGCGCGGACATGCCCAGGGTCGCGTAGCGCACGAGGTCGTCCCCGGCGAAGCGGAGTACCTCGATGCGGTCGGTGCCCAGGAAGGTGACGGCGGCGCGTGCGTCGGGCTCGCCGAACGCGGAGCGGAGCCGGGCCTCGACGAGAGCCAGAATTTCTGCCATGGAGCGAGCATAGAACTCGTATCAGGCGGGTAAAGGGCGGGTCTTGACCATCCGTCGGCTGATAGTGTTGACAGCTGTTCGGGGCCGCACGCGGAAGCGGTGCTGCGGCGCCCGGGCTACAGGACGTCCCTCACGGGGGACCGGCCGGAGGAGGTGGGGCTGCGATGGATCGAAGTCGATCGTGCAGTACCGATCGCTCTTCCACTTCTGTGACGGGCGCCTCCCGCCCCCTGTGATCTTCTGATCAGTAGAAGAGCGACGGCAGAACTCCATCCTCCCGTCCTGCTTCCTTCCGCCTGCCCGGGCCTGCCCGCCCGCCGGGGGAGGGTCTCCCACCCGTACGGTCCGCAGCCGTGCGCGCGAAGGAGCCTGTCATGTCGATGCTGCCCTACCTGCGTGCGGCCGTCCGTCCGTCGCTGCGCAAGTCCACCCCCGCCCAGCCCGGCTACGACACGACCCGGGACCCGTCCGCGAGCAGCGCGGTGGTCGACTGCGCCGTGTACCGCGACGGCCGGCGCGACGCGCGGGAGCGGGGCTCCTCGTGCCTGACGCCGCGTGAGGCGATGCGCCGGGTCCGCGAGGACGGCGGCTTCGCCTGGATCGGCCTGCACGAGCCGACGGAGGCGGAGTTCGCGGGGATCGCCGCCACCTTCGGACTGCACCCGCTGGCCGTGGAGGACGCGGTGCACGCGCACCAGCGGCCGAAGCTGGAGCGCTACGACGACACCCTCTTCACCGTCTTCAAGACCATCCACTACGTCGACCACGCGGAACTGACCTCCACGAGCGAGGTCGTGGAGACCGGCGAGGTGATGTGCTTCACCGGCCCCGACTTCGTCATCACCGTCCGGCACGGCGGTCAGGGCTCCCTCAAGGGGCTGCGCCACCGCCTCCAGGACGACCCCGACCTGCTGGCCAAGGGCCCCTCGTCGGTCCTGCACTCCATCGCCGACCACGTCGTCGACGGCTACATCGCGGTCGCGGCCGCGGTACAGGACGACATCGACGAGGTGGAGAGCGCCGTCTTCGCCGCCCCCGCCAAGGGCAGTACGCGCGGCGGTGACGCGGGGCGCATCTACCAGCTCAAGCGCGAGGTATTGGAGTTCAAGCGGGCGGTCTCCCCGCTGCTGCGCCCGATGGAGCTGCTGAGCGAGCGCCCGATGCGGCTGGTCGACCCGGACATCCAGAAGTACTTCCGGGACGTGGCCGACCACCTCGCGCGGGTGCACGAGCAGGTGGTGGGCTTCGACGAGCTGCTGAACTCGATCCTCCAGGCCAATCTGGCGCAGGCGACGGTGGCTCAGAACGAGGACATGCGCAAGATCACCTCCTGGGCGGCGATCATCGCCGTGCCGACGATGATCTGCGGGGTCTACGGGATGAACTTCGATCACATGCCGGAGCTGCGGTGGCAGTACGGCTACCCGATGGTGATGGCCTCGATCGTCGGGATCTGCTTCACGATCCACCGGGCGCTGCGGCGCCACGGCTGGCTCTGACCGGCCCGGGGCGGGTACGGGCACACCCCCTACTCTGGTGCGCATGACTCTCAGCGCGCTCGACCTGGCCCTCGTCGAGGAGGCCACCAAGAAGTCCGGCCTGATCTGGGTCCGGGGCGCCGGGGAGGACCGCGCCCTGTGGCACGCGTGGGTGGACGGCGCCGCCCACGTGCTGGGGGACGGTCCCGGCGAGCAGCCGTTCCCGGGGCTGGCGGACGGGGCGGCGGCCGAGGTGACCGTGCGCAGCAAGGACAAGGGCGGCCGGCTGGTGGCGTGGACGGCGGCGGTGCGGGAGCTCGCGCCGCGTTCCGAGGAGTGGGCGGGGGCGGTCGCCGAGCTCAAGGGCAAGCGGCTGAACGCGCCGGACTCGGAGGAGATGACCGAACGCTGGGCCCGCGAGTGCCGGCTGCTGCGCCTGGAGCCGCGTGCGGTCGCGGCGACGCTGCCGGACGGCTCCCTGGCCGCGGCCCCCCTGGGCTCCCCCGCGACGACCCGCCGCGAGATCCCGGCCGGCCTGCCGAAGCTCCTGCTGAAGCGGAAGCCCAGAGCCCCCCGCTGACCCAGGTCGGCTAGGGCCCGGCGGGGTTCGACCCCTGGCCCGACCCCTTGTTCGAGCTGTCCTTGGTCGTCGGCAGCTGAGACCCGTAGTCGACGGTCTGGTCCTGCGCGGGCGGGGCCAGCGGGAAGGCCTGTCCCCACTCCGCCAGTTCCACCCGGCCGGCGCCGCCGGCGCGTTCCATCAGCAGCGGGTAAGGGGTCCCCTCCAGGGAGACGGAGAGCTTTCCGCCCTTGCCCGCGTCGGCCGTGACCTGGACGGCCCTGGTCCTGCCGACGCTGGTGTACTCCCCCTTGGCGAGTTTGCCCTCCAGGCCGAGCAGCCCGTCCAGCAGGACGTCCATGTCGGTGAACCCGCGGAACTGCTTGTACGAGGGGTCGCCCTCGGGCACCTTCACGTACTTGTCCCCGAGCTTGCCGGCGGAGTCGGACTGCCCCCAGAACGCGGCGCTCGCCTTGAGGTAGAGCTGCTCGCCCACCCGCAGCAGCTGGAAGGTGTCGTCCTGGGACTTCACCTCGCCCGAGCCGCCGTCCGACTTCAGCCGCATGTCCAGTGTGAAGGTCTTGCCGCCGCTGACCAGCGTGCCGGACAGGTGCACCGATTCGGCCTCCGTCGCCGCCGCCTTCGCCTTCGCCTCGATCTTGTCGGCCGACAGCTTGCCGACGCCGTTCGTGCCCTCGTCCGGATCCTTGCCGCACCCCGCACCGGTGACGGCGAGGCCCGCGCACAACGCACCGATGAGGGCGGCCCGGCGCAGCCGGGCGGCAGGGGGGTAGGCGGTCACGGGCGGGTGCCTCTCGTCGGTCGGCTGCGGCAGCAGGCAGCGTACCCGTCCGTCCGTCGCCCCCCTCGACCGCGCCCCCGCCCCCGGGGGCGGGGCGCCACGTCCCCGGCCGGACCGCCCCACCAGGACGCTTGCCCCGGGCACGGGCTAGCCTGAGGGGCGGCAGAAATGTTGGTGGACGCTCTAGGAGGCGCTCGGATGGCTGCAGGCGCCCCGCGGATCTTCGTCTCGCATCTGTCGGGTGTGCCCGTCTTCGACCCCAACGGCGACCAGGTCGGCCGGGTCCGCGACCTCGTGGCCATGCTGCGGGTCGGCGGCCGCCCGCCGCGGCTGCTCGGCCTGGTCGTCGAGGTGGTCACGCGGCGCCGCATCTTCCTGCCGATGACCCGGGTCACGGGCGTGGAGTCCGGACAGGTCATCACCACCGGCGTCGTGAACATGCGGCGCTTCGAGCAGCGGCCCACCGAACGGCTCGTCCTCGGCGAACTTTTGGACCGGCGGGTGACGCTGGTGGCCACCGAGGAGGAGGTCACCGTCCTGGACGTGGCCATCCAGCAGCTGCCCGCCCGCCGGGACTGGGAGATCGATCGGATCTTCGTACGGAAGGGCAAGTCGGGCGCCCTGCGGCGGCGCGGCGAGACCCTGACGGTGGAGTGGTCGGCGATCACGGGCCTCTCGCTGGAGGAGCACGGCCAGGGCGCCGAGAACCTGGTCGCCACCTTCGAGCAGATGCGCGCGGCCGACGTGGCGAACGTCCTGCACCACCTGTCGCCGAAGCGGCGCGCCGAGGTGGCCAGCGCCCTCGACGACGACCGGCTCGCGGACGTCATGGAGGAGCTGCCCGAGGACGAGCAGGTGGAGATCCTCGGAAAGCTCAAGGAGGAGCGGGCCGCCGACGTCCTGGAGGCGATGGACCCGGACGACGCCGCGGACCTGCTGTCCGAGCTGCCCGCGGACGACCAGGAGCGGCTGCTGACCCTGATGCAGCCGGACGACGCGGCCGACGTGCGCCGCCTGCTGTCCTACGAGGAGAACACAGCGGGCGGCCTGATGACCACCGAGCCGATCGTGCTGCGGCCGGACGCGACGGTCGCGGACGCCCTGGCCCGCGTCCGGCAGGCGGACCTCTCGCCGGCCCTCGCCGCGCAGGTGTACGTGTGCCGGCCGCCCGACGAGACGCCGACGGGCAAGTACCTGGGCACGGTGCACTTCCAGCGGCTGCTGCGGGACCCGCCGTTCACGCTGGTCAGCTCGATCGTGGACACGGGGCTGCCACCGCTGCGGCCGGACGCCTCGCTGCCGGTGGTGACCAGCTACCTGGCCGCGTACAACATGGTGGCCGTGCCGGTGGTCGACGAGAGCGGTTCGCTGCTGGGCGCGGTGACGGTCGACGACGTACTGGACCACCTGCTGCCGGACGACTGGCGGGAGACGGACTTCCATTCCGAGGAGGCCGTGAGTGGCCACTGAACGGGGGCGCGGCGAGCAGCAGGCCCGCGAGCGGCGCCGGGAGCAGATCCGGGAGCGGCGCGAGCAGGCACGGCTCGCGGCGCGCGAGCACGGGTCGGCAGAGGGCCCGACGGAACGTTTTGGCGAGCGGAGCGCGAAATCCGCCCAGGGCACGGGGGCGAGCGCGCTGACGCGCTCGCGCGTCCGGTTGGACCAGCCGCGCGCGCCGCGCCGGTCGCTGCTGCCCGAGTACGACCCGGAGGCCTTCGGGCGGCTCTCGGAGCGGGTGGCCCGCTTCCTGGGCACGGGGCGGTTCATCGTATGGATGACGCTGGTCATCATCCTCTGGGTGCTGTGGAACATCTTCGCCCCGGACGACCTGCGGTTCGACCAGTACCCGTTCATCTTCCTGACGCTGATGCTGTCGCTCCAGGCCTCGTACGCGGCCCCGCTGATCCTGCTCGCGCAGAACCGGCAGGACGACCGCGACCGCGTCAATCTGGAGCAGGACCGCAAGCAGAACGAGCGCTCGATCGCCGACACCGAGTACCTGACGCGGGAGATCGCGGCCCTGCGGATGGGCCTCGGCGAGGTCGCCACGCGTGACTGGATCAGATCCGAGTTCCAGGATCTGATCAAGGAAATGGACGAGCGGCACCTATTCCCGCCCGAGAGTGACGAAGCTGACCGCTAGCGGCCTTTCCCGCGGCGTGCTACCGAGCCGTACCATCGGGGCATGGCTACCGAGACAAGCTCCGCCGACGCCGCCGACGCGCCCGACCAGGACGCGATCCTGGACGCGCTGTCGACGGTGAACGACCCTGAGATCCACCGGCCGATCACCGAGCTCGGCATGGTCAAATCGGTGGAGATCGGTGATGGCGGCGCCGTCGCCGTCACGGTCTACCTGACCGTGTCGGGCTGCCCCATGCGCGAGACGATCACCAAGAACGTCACCGAGGCCGTCGAGCGGGTCGCGGGCGTCACCTCGGTCGCCGTGTCCCTGGACGTGATGGGCGACGAGCAGCGCAAGGAGCTGGCGGCCACGCTGCGCGGCGGCACCGCCGAGCGCGAGGTCCCGTTCGCGCAGCCCGGCTCGCTGACCCGCGTCTACGCCGTCGCCTCCGGCAAGGGCGGTGTCGGCAAGTCCTCCGTCACCGTCAACCTCGCCGCCGCGATGGCCGCCGACGGCCTGAAGGTCGGCGTGGTCGACGCGGACATCTACGGTCACAGCGTGCCGCGCATGCTGGGCGTCGACGGGCGTCCGACCCAGGTCGAGAACATGATCATGCCGCCCTCGGCGCACGGTGTGAAGGTCATCTCCATCGGCATGTTCACCCCCGGCAACGCGCCCGTGGTGTGGCGCGGCCCGATGCTGCACCGGGCGCTCCAGCAGTTCCTGGCCGACGTGTTCTGGGGCGACCTGGACGTGCTGCTGCTGGACCTGCCGCCGGGCACCGGCGACATCGCGATCTCGGTGGCCCAGCTGGTGCCGAACGCGGAGATCCTCGTCGTGACCACCCCGCAGCAGGCCGCGGCCGAGGTCGCGGAGCGGGCCGGCTCGATCGCCGTGCAGACCCACCAGAAGATCGTCGGCGTCGTCGAGAACATGTCCGGGCTGCCGTGCCCGCACTGCGACGAGATGGTCGACGTCTTCGGCTCGGGCGGCGGCCAGAAGGTCGCCGACGGGCTGACCAAGACCGTCGGCGCGACCGTGCCGGTGCTCGGCTCGATCCCGATCGACGTCAGGCTGCGCGAGGGCGGCGACGAGGGCAAGCCCGTGGTCCTGTCCGACCCGGACTCCCCGGCCGGGGCGGCGCTGCGCGCGATCGCGGGCAAGCTGGGCGGCCGCGCGCGCGGCCTGTCGGGCATGTCCCTGGGCATCACCCCGCGCAACAAGTTCTGAGCGCGCGGCCCGCACCGGGCCGTACCGCCGCGAAGGGCACCGCCGACCGGCGGTGCCCTTCCGCGTGTCCGGGGCGGCGGCAGCACCACCGGCCGTACCCGCCGCGCGCGGCCGTACGGGCCTACTCGTACGCGGCGAAGTCCGCGATGGCGGCGAAGCCGAGCCCGTAGGCGCTCATCCCGCGCCCGTACGCGCCCAGGTGCACCCCGCTGCTCGTCGAGCCCGCCAGCACCCAGCCGAACTCCGACTCGCGGTAGTGGAAGGTGGTCGGCTCCCCGTCGACCGGCAGCGAGAGGGTGGACCAGTCCTCGCCGTCGAGGTCGTCGGCGAGCTCCCAGGCGGCCTCGGTCTGCTGGTCGAGCCAGTCGTCGCGGAGCGTGTGGTCCATCTGTCCGGGCCAGCTGTAGGCCAGCAGCCCCGAGCCGGCCAGCCAGGCGGCCGAGGAGACCGAGGTGGCCTCCAGGACGCCGGTGCCGTCGCCGCTGCGGCGCAGCGGATTGCTCGCGACGGTCACGACCACCGCGAAGCGCTCCTTCTCCCCGGTGGCGATCTCGCCGCGCGCCGAGGGCTCGTCGCCGTGGCCGGTGGAGCCGTGCTCCACCGTCCCGTCGGCGGCGGTACCGACCTGCATGAGCCAGCGGGGGCCCGTGAAGGCCCCGTCCAGCCCGTACCAGGGGAAGTCGGCCCTCAGGTAGCCGTCCGCCGTGCGGCGGGCCGCCGGGACGGGCGCGCCCGCCTCCGGTGGCTGCACCCCGCCGGCCTGCGGGTTCTGTTCGTCCTGAGCGGGTGCGGCGGCGGGGGCGGGTGCCTCGGCGGTCTGCGCACCCACCCGGCTGCTGCTCGTCGTCTCCATCTGGCGGCCTTTCGTTCCGTGGGGTCCGGAACGGCCAGCCCCCCTCGGGCGTCCTGGGTCCGGACAGATGGAGGATAGCCATCCGACCCCGGATCGCCGGGCAGGCTGGGGCTCAGGTGGCGTCGGCGTCGAAGCGCGCGCGCTGGTCGGCGGCCGGGGCCACGGGCTTCTTCAGCAGGTCCGGGCCGGTGCCGGCGGGCGTGGCGGCGCCGCCGGGGGCGGCGTCCGCCTCCTTGCTGTTGACGGCGTCGGTGACGTCGTTCAGCTCCTTGCGGAGATCGAAGCTGGTGCGGAGCTCCTTGAGGTCCTCGTTCTCGCTCAGCTGCTTGCGGATGAACGTCTTGGGATTCAGGTCCTCGAACTCGAAGTCCTTGAACTCCGGGCCGAGTTCGGAGCGGATGTCGTGCTTCGCACTGTCCGAGAAAGCGCGGATCTTCCGGATGACGCCCGTGACGTCCTGGATGACCTTGGGCAGCTTCTCCGGGCCGAAGATGAGGATGGCGAGCACCACGATCGTGACCAGTTCGAGTGCGCCTATGTCGTTGAACACCTTGCCGCTCCTCGGCTCTTTTCACTTCGGGCCCGGAGACACGGTACCCGGCCATCCCCGGGGGGCCATACCCGTGTACCGGCCCCGGACCGGTTTCACCCGCAGGTCATGCCCCGCTCACGAGCCGTTCGCCGAGCCGAGGACCACGTCCAGGGTCCGCTCGCGGCCCGCGCGCAGGACCGTGAGGGTCAGCGGATCCCCCGGCCGGTGGGACCGAATCCTGATGATCAGCTCGTCGCCGCCCCGGACGCGCTGCCCGTCCACCTTCGTGATCACGTCTCCGGCCCTGATCCCGGCGCGCGCGGCGGGCCCGCCGGCGACCACGGGCGGCTTGCCGTCCGCGGCCTCGTCCCCGACCCGGGCGCCGTCGCCCGTGTACTGCATGTCGAGGGTCACGCCGATGACGGGGTGGGTGGCCCGGCCGGTGCGGATGAGCTCCTCGGCGACCCGTTTGCCCTGGTTGACGGGGATCGCGAAGCCGAGTCCGATCGAGCCGCCCTGCCGGGCGCCGTCGCCGCCCTCCCCCTCGCCCTTGTCGGCGCCCTTGATCGCGCTGTTGATGCCGATCACGTGCGCGCGGGAGTCGAGGAGGGGGCCGCCGGAGTTGCCCGGGTTGATCGGGGCGTCGGTCTGGAGGGCGTCGACGTAGCTGATGTCGCTGCCGTCGCCCTTGTCACCGCCCGCCGTGACGGGCCGGCCGGTGGCGCTGATGATTCCGGCGGTGACGGTGTTCGACAGGTCGAAGGGGGCGCCGATGGCCACCACCGGGTCGCCCACCCGTACGTTCTCGGAGTTCCCGAGGGTCAGCGGACGGAGCCCCCGCACCCCGCTGACCTTGACGACGGCCAGGTCGTATCCGGAGTCGCGGCCCACCAGCTCGGCGGTGGCGCTCTCGCCGCTGCTGAAAGTGACCGCTATCTCCCCGGCGTCGGCGACGACGTGGTTGTTGGTCAGGATGTGGCCCTGCGCGTCCAGTACGAAGCCGGTGCCCGTGCCACTTCCGGAGGCCCCCCGCACGTGCAGGGTGACCACTCCGGGCAGCGCGGCGGCCGCGATCCCGGCCACGCTGTCGGGCGCCCGGCCCGGGTCCGCGACGCCGGCCTGGGGCAGCTCCAACCGGGTACCGGCCTCGCGCTCCGCGAGCACGCCGAGGTATCCGCCGGTCCCGCCGGCCAGCAGGGCGCTGCCCGCGCAGAGCGCGGCGGCCTGCCAGAGCCGGATGCCGCCCCGCCCGCGGCCCCGGTCGACGACCTGGAGCGGCTGCTCGCCCCAGGGGTCGTACCGGACCTCGCCGGGCTGCCCGTACGCCTGCTGGTAGGTCCGCTCGTCCGCCGGGCCGTAGGCCTGCCCGTCCGCCTGCTGGTACGTCTCGTCGTGCTCCGGGCCGGGCTCCGGCCCGGAGGCCGGCTCCCGGTCGGCGTCCGGGTGCCGGGGCTCGCCGCCGGCGTCGGGGCGGGGGGACGGCACCCCGTCCCGGCGGGCGTCCGCCGGTCCCTCGGGCCGGCTCCACCACGACGGAGCCGGATCGGTCTGCTGCCTGTCGGCCATGGGCGCTCCCCGCCTGCGTGTGCGCGTGTGCCGCAGATTCAACCAGGTCCCGGGTCAGCGCAGCAGGGAGACCGGACGGGCCGGGCCCGTGGGGTGGGGGTGAAGCGGGGGAAGCGGGTTCGAGCGGGTGGTCAGCAGGGAGGGGACCGCGGCGGCCGTGGGCAGCCGGTCGCGGCCGATCGCGTCGGCCAGGGGCACGGCCGAGCCCGGTCGGGAGGCCGGGGCCGGCGCGTACTCGCCCCGGGCGTTCGGCTCCACCGTCTCCAGCGGCAGCGCGCCGCCCAGCGCGAGCGCGGCCAGCGACACGGCTCCGGCCGCGACGAAGGCGAAGCGGCGGCGGGGCCGGCCCACCTCGTGGATCCGGAAGCCTTCCCGGCGCTGCCCGCCCGCGACCGGCAGGGCGTACCCGAACGACGCGAAGGGGTCGCCTCCCGCGCCGCCGTGCGGACCGGGCGTGCCCTGCGGGCCCGTCGGCCCGGCCGGGCCGTCGGGGCCGCCGCCGGGCAGCCCCTGCAGTCGCGCCAGCAGGCCCGCGGACAGCGGCGGCGGCGCGCTCTCCACGAACATGGTCTTCAAACGGCGCTGCGCGTCGGCCTCGGCCTTGCACTTGGCGCAGGTGGCCAGGTGCGCCAGGACCCGCTCGCGCGTGTCGTGCTTCAACTCCCCGTCCACGAGGGCGGCGAGGCGGTCGCCCAGGTGTTGTTCCGCGGGGGACGGACTGACTGCGCTCACTCGGCTCCGCCCTCTCCCCCGGCGCCGGGCGCGCCCACCGCCACTCCCGCCAGCGCGCGCTGCTCGGCGCGGGCCTGGGGGGAACGGTGCTTGAGCGCCTTGCGCAGGTGCGAGCGGCCGCGGTGGATCCGGCTGCGCACGGTACCGAGCTTCACGCCGAGCGTGGCGGCGATCTCCTCGTAGGACAGTCCCTCGATGTCGCACAGCACCACGGCGGCGCGGAACTCGGGCGCGAGGGTGTCCAGCGCCTGCTGGACGTCCGCGTCGAAGTGCGTGTCGTGCAGGACCTGCTGCGGGGACGGCTCGCGGCTCGGCAGCCGCTCCGCGGCGTCGTCGGCGAGCGCGTCGAAGCGGATCCGCTGCTTGCGGCGGACCATGTCCAGGAAGAGGTTCGTGGTGATCCGGTGCAGCCAGCCCTCGAAGGTGCCGGGGGTGTACGTGGACAGCGAGCGGAAGACACGGACGAAGACTTCCTGCGTGAGGTCCTCGGCGTCGTGCTGGTTGCCCGTCAGACGGTAGGCGAGGCGGTAGACCCGCGCACTGTGCGTGCTGACGATCTCCTCCCACGAGGGAGGGGTCCACGCCTGCGAGCCCGCATCGTCGGCAAAGGTCGCGGTAGTTGCGGTGGCGGCGGTGTGGAAGCGGTCAGCAATGTCGGTCACGGATTTCGGCTCACCCGCCGACCAGAAGAGGCGTCTGAACACGCCCCCACGATCCACAGGCGCAGCCGCACCTCCCCTGTCGGCTCCGGTGGTGTCCAGTGGAGTCCCTACCATAGCCACCCCCTCCGTCAGCTCTGGATAAGCGTTTTTGCAGTAACTTTGCACACCCCGGGCCCCCGACCGGGCACCGGACGCCTCATCCCCCTCAACGCCCGGTCCCATCTGCGGGTTCCCGACGTCAACGGATACAGTCACCGTTGCGCCAACTATGGGGACAGGAGAGGGTCATTACCGGCAACCGGCAGACGAGCTGGGCGTTCGCCGACGCGTTTGTCGCCGAGGACGACGCTCTGCGATGGGCCCGCGACCGGTCCAGGGAAGCGGGCCTGCGCTCCGTCTCCCCCGGCACCGGGGCCGCGCTGCGCCTGCTGGCCGCCACCGCGGACGCCAAGGCGGTCGCCGAGATCGGGACCGGGACCGGGGTCTCCGGCATCCACCTCCTGCACGGCATGCGTCCCGACGGGGTCCTGACCACGGTCGATCCCGAGGCCGACCGCCAGGCCTTCGCCCGCCAGGCCTTCCGCGCCGCGGGCTTCGCCGGCAACCGCGCCCGCTTCATCCCGGGCCGGGCGCTCGACGTCCTGCCCCGGCTCGCCGACGGCGGGTACGACCTCGTCTTCTGCGACGGGGACCCGTCCGAGTCCCTCGACTACCTCGCCGAATCGTTGCGCCTGCTGCGTCCCGGCGGGCTGGTGTGCTTCGAGGGAGTCTTCTCCGACGGCCGCACGGTCGACTCCGCGGCCCAGCCGGTGGAGGTGCTCCGGGTCCGCGAGCTGCTGCGCAGCGTGCGGGAGAGCCCGGCGCTGGAGGCCGCGCTGCTCCCGGTGGGCGACGGGCTCCTGTGCGCCGTGCGCCGCTGAGCCCCGTGCCCCGCTGAGCGCCGTGCGCGGAGCCCCGTACGGCCCCCGGCTCCGGACGCAGCGCTGCCCCGACCGCTGGGAGCGGTCGGGGCAGCGCGGGAGAACTCAGAAGGTGAAAGTGCGATCAGCGGGTTAGCCGACAACCTTCTTCAGGGCGTCACCCAGGGCGTCCGCCTCGTCGGGGGTCAGCTCGACGACAAGCCGACCGCCGCCTTCCAGCGGTACGCGCATGACGATGCCCCGCCCCTCCTTGGTGACCTCGAGCGGGCCGTCGCCCGTCCGCGGCTTCATGGCCGCCATGCTCGTTCCCCTTCCTGAAACCAGCTCATCGTCAGCCGACGGCCCCGTTCAGGCGCCTAGTACCCGGCATCGAACACATTGCTTCCCAGCCATTATCCCGCATGTCAGGACCCGATGACCAACATCGGCTGTGAACGCTTCGGCAACGCGCTCGACCAAAACCACTCATTTCGGGGATCCGCCTGCGATACTTCGCCGCTGCCCCGCGGGAACGGCTTCCGCTTTCTTTGACGCACATCACATGTGCGGGTCCCGTCCGGTCCGCCATGCTGACCTTGCACCGGACGGTACCGACCGGTAGCCAAGCCCGCGACGAAGGGGGACCCCCGCCATGGCCGACAGTGTGCTCTACGAAGTGACCGACGGACTCGCCACCATCACGATCAACCGTCCGGACGCCATGAACGCCATGAACACCGAGGCGAAGGTCGCGCTGCGCGACGCCGTCCTGGCGGCGGCCGGCGACACGTCCGTACGGGCCGTCCTGCTGACCGCGGCCGGCAACCGGGCCTTCTGCGTCGGGCAGGACCTCAAGGAGCACATCGGCTTCCTCGCGGCCGACCGCGAGACCGGTTCCTCGCTGACGATGAGCACCGTCGCCGAGCACTACAACCCCATCGTCCGGGCCCTGACGGAGATGCCCAAGCCCGTCGTGGCCGGGGTCAACGGCGTCGCGGCCGGGGCCGGCTTCGGCTTCGCGCTGGCGGCGGACTTCCGGGTGGTCGCCGACACCGCGTCCTTCACCACCTCGTTCGCCGGCGTGGCGCTCACCGCCGACTCGGGGGTCTCGTGGACCCTCCCGCGCCTGATCGGCGCCTCGCGCGCCTCGGACCTGCTGCTCTTCCCGCGTTCGGTCAAGGCGCAGGAGGCGTACGAGCTGGGCATCGCCAACCGCCTGGTCCCCTCCGACGCGCTGCACGCCGAGGCCGAGTCCGTCGCGCGGGCGCTGGCGGCCGGACCGACGGTCGCGTACGCCGCGCTCAAGGAGTCCCTGGCGTACGGCGCCTCCCGCTCCCTCGCCGAGTCGCTGGAGCGCGAGGACGCCCTCCAGACCCGCGCCGGGGCGTCCGAGGACCACGGCATCGCCGTCCGCGCCTTCCTCGCGAAGGAGCCGCCGCGGTACCTGGGCCGCTGACGCGCGCCCGCCGCGCGGCCCGCGGCCCGGCCCGGCTCAGTCCGGGTCGCGGGAGACGCAGGCGAGGAGGTGGTCGTTGACCAGCCCGCAGGCCTGCATCAGGGCGTAGGCGGTGGTGGGCCCGACGAAGCGGATGCCCGCCTTCTTCAACGCCTTGGCGAGGGCCGCGGACTCGTCGGTCACCGCCGGGACCTGCTCGGTCGTGCGCGGCGCCGGAGCGGGCTCCCGCGGCGCGTGGGACCAGATCAGGGTGTCCAGCTCCCCCGGCTCCCAGGTGGCCAGCACCCGGGCGTTGGCCAGGGTCGCCTCGATCTTGGAGCGGTTGCGGATGATCCCCGTGTCGGCCAGCAGCCGCTCCGCGTCGCGCTCGTCGAACTGCGCGACCTCCGCGATCCGGAAGGCGGAGAACGCCGTACGGAACCCCTCCCGCCGGCGCAGGATCGTCAGCCAGGACAGCCCGGACTGGAAGGCCTCCAGGCACAGCCGCTCGTACAGGGCGTCGTCGCCGTGGACCGGGCGGCCCCACTCGGTGTCGTGGTAGGCGGTGTAGTCCTGCGTGGACAGGGCCCAGGGGCAGCGCGGCAGCCCGTCCGCGCCGGCGACCGGGCCGGTCACCCCTCACCGCGCTTGACGAGGTCGACGTGGCCGTCCGCCGCGTCGCCGTCGGCGGCCGCCGGGGCCGTTTCGGGCGTGGCGCCCTCCGGGCCGGGGCCGGGCTCCGCGCCGGGGTCCGCGTCCGGGCCCGCCGGCGGGACCGCCCCGGTCAGCTGCGCGATCCGCGCGTCCCGTTCGGACAGCTCCGCCGCGAGCCGCTCCAGTACGTCGTCCACCTCGGCCATCCGGTAGCCGCGCGGCGCGACCGGCAGCCGCAGCGCGTCGATGTCCGCCCGTACGACGGGCCGGGTCTCCGGCAGCGCGTCGGCCACCCGGTCCGGCTCCGCTTCCGGCAGGACGGCCTCCGAGCCGCCGCCGACCACCGCCAGGGTGACCGCTGCCACGACCACGACCAGCGCGATCATCAAGAAGAAGAACACGATCAACTCCCCTGAGAGACTCCGGCCACCAGGTTAAGGTCGCAGGCGAGGCGCAAGGGCCGCCGAAGGAGGAAAGAGCAGGATGCTGCGACTGGGCAGGCGCGAGTTCGACACCCACGAGCCGGTGATCATGGCCATCGTGAACCGGACGCCGGACTCCTTCTACGACCAGGGCGCGACGTTCCGCGACGAGCCGGCGCTGGACCGGGTCGAGCAGGCGGTGGCCGAGGGCGCCGCGATCATCGACATCGGCGGGGTCAAGGCGGGTCCGGGCGAGCATGTGGACGCGGTCGAGGAGGCCCGCCGCACGGTGGGTTTCGTGGCCGAGGTCCGCCGCCGCCACCCGGACGTGGTGATCAGTGTGGACACCTGGCGGCACGAGGTGGGCGAGGCGGTCTGCGAGGCCGGGGCCGACGTCCTGAACGACGCCTGGGGCGGCGTGGACCCCAAGCTCGCGGAGGTCGCCGCGCGCCACGGCGCGGGCCTGGTCTGCACCCACGCGGGCGGGGTCGAGCCGCGCACCCGGCCGCACCGGATCGCGTACGAGGACGTGATGGAGGACATCCTGCGCGTCACCGTCGGACTGGCGGAGCGGGCGGCGGCCCTCGGTGTCCGCCGCGACGCGATCATGATCGATCCGGGGCACGACTTCGGGAAGAACACCCGCCACTCCCTGGAGGCCACCCGCCGGCTGCCGGAGATGGCCGCCACGGGCTGGCCGGTCCTGGTCTCGCTGTCCAACAAGGACTTCGTCGGCGAGAGCCTCGACAAGCCGGTCAAGGAGCGGCTGCTGGGCACCCTGGCCACGACCGCCGTCTCGGCCTGGCTGGGCGCGCAGGTCTACCGCGTCCACGAGGTCGCGGAGACCCGGCAGGTCCTGGACATGGTGGCCGCGATCCAGGGCCACCGGCCGCCCGCCGTCGCCCGGCGCGGCCTGGCCTGAGCCCGCCGGCCCCCGGCCGGGCCCGCCGGCCCCCGGCGGTCGGCCGCCGGGGGCCCGCTACCGCGCGCCTACTTGCCGACTTCCTTCGTCACCAGCGCGATGGCCTCGTCCACGTCGTCCGTGACGTGGAACAGGTACAGGTCCTTCTCCGAGGCCTTGCCCTGGGCGATCACCGTGTTCCGCAGCCATTCGACCAGGCCGCTCCAGTACTCCGTGCCGAACAGCACGATCGGGAAGCGGGTGATCTTCTGGGTCTGGACCAGGGTGAGGGCCTCGAAGAGCTCGTCCAGCGTGCCGAGGCCGCCCGGCAGGACGACGAAGCCCTGGCTGTACTTCACGAACATCGTCTTGCGGACGAAGAAGTACCGGAAGTTCAGTCCCAGGTCGACGTGCTGGTTGAGCCCCTGCTCGAAGGGGAGCTCGATGCCGAGGCCGACTGAGATGCCGTTGCCCTCGCGGGCTCCCTTGTTGGCCGCCTCCATCGCGCCCGGACCGCCGCCGGTGATCACGGCGAAGCCGGCGTCGACGAGCGCCCGTCCGATCCGTACGCCCGCCTCGTACTCCGGCGAGCCCGCGGGCGTGCGGGCCGAGCCGAACACGCTGATCGCGGGCGGCAGCTCGGCGAGGGTGCCGAAGCCCTCGATGAACTCCGACTGGATGCGCAGGACCCGCCAGGGATCGGTGTGCACCCACTCGGAGGGCCCCGCCGAATCCAGCAGCCGCTGGTCCGTCGTACTGCCCGCCTGCACCTGGCTCCGCCTCCTCAGCACCGGCCCGAGCTGCTGCTCCTCGGGCTGACGACGAGCGTCCCCGTCGGGATTGGCGTGGTTGCCCATGATGTGCTCCCTCCTGCTGATCGTTGGATCAGGGTAGGCGCACCGAGGTGACGAGAAGCGGAATTCAGGAGGTCAGCCAGGCGCGGAGTCGCTCCTCGCAGTGCAGGATCGCCTTCGTCTCGACCCGCTCGTCCACCTTGTGGGCCAGCAGGGCGTCGCCCGGGCCGTAGTTGACCGCCGGAACGCCCAGCGCGCTGAACCGGGACACGTCGGTCCAGCCGAACTTCGGCATGGCGCGGCCGCCGACCGCCGCCATGAAGGCCGCGGCGGCCGGGTGGGAGAGGCCGGGGAGGGCGCCGCCGGAGGAGTCGTCGACGACGAACTCGGCGATGTCGCAGTCCGCGAAGACCTCGCGGACGTGGGCCAGTGCCTCGTCCTCGCTGCGGTCGGGGGCGTAGCGGAAGTTGACCGTCACCGTGCACGCGTCGGGGATGACGTTGTTGGCGACGCCGCCCTCGATCCGGACCGCGCTGAGGCCCTCGTGGTACTCCAGGCCGTCGATGAGGGGCCGGCGGGGCTCGTAGGCGGCTAGGGCGGCCAGGATCGGGCCCGCGGTGTGGATGGCGTTGGAGCCCATCCAGCTGCGCGCGGAGTGGGCGCGTTCGCCCGCGGTGCGCAGCAGGACCCGCAGGGTGCCCTGGCAGCCGCCCTCGACCTCGGCGTTCGACGGTTCCAGCAGTACCGCGAAGTCGCCGGTGAGCCAGTCGGGGTGGGCCTCGGCGACCTTGCCCAGGCCGTTGCGGTCGGCGGCGACCTCCTCCTGGTCGTAGAAGACGAAGGTGAGGTCGCGGTTGGGTTCGGGCACGGTCGCGGCGATGCGCAGTTGGACGGCGACACCGGACTTCATGTCGGTCGTGCCGCAGCCCCACAGGACGCCGTTCTCGTCGAGGCGGGACGGGACGTTGCCGGCGATCGGCACGGTGTCGAGGTGGCCTGCGAGTACGACGCGCTCGGCCCGGCCGAGGTGCGTACGGGCCACGACGTTGTTGCCGAAGCGGTCCACGCTGAGGTGCGGCAGGGCGCGCAGCGCGTTCTCCACGAGGTCGGCGAGGACCTTCTCGTCGCCGCTCACGGACGGGATGTCGACGAGCCGGGCGGTCAGCTCGGCGGCGTCCAGGGTGAGGTCCAGCTCGGATTCGGACATGCTCTTGACCCTAGCGCCCCGGGCCGGGAGGGGGCCGGGTACGTCCGGCCGATGGACACGTCATATGCCTCAAGTACGGTAAGCCGCGTGTCCGAGACCCGTCGCCCCCGTTCCCGTCGCCGCAGGCCCCTGCGCGCGGCCGTCGGTCTGCTCGTCCTGATGGCGGTGGCCGGCTACTTCGTCGTCCAACGCGCCTCGAACGGCGGCGGTGCCCCGTACTGCACGGCCGCCGTGGCCGCCGCAGCGGGCGCGGGGTCCGACGGCGCCCGGCAGTCCTACGAGATGACCACGGAGCAGGCGGCGAACGCGGCCACGATAGCGGCCGTCGGGATCGCCAAGGGGCTGCCGGACCGCGCTGTGACCATCGCGCTGGCGACGGCCATGCAGGAGTCCTCGCTGCGCAACATCGACCACGGCGACCGGGACTCGCTGGGCCTGTTCCAGCAGCGGCCCTCGCAGGGCTGGGGCACCCCGGAGCAGATCATGGACCCGGTGTACTCGGCCGGGATCTTCTACGACCACCTCGTCGACGTCCCCGGGTACTCGCGGCTGCCGCTGACCGTGGCCGCGCAGAAGGTGCAGCGCAGCGGCTACCCGCAGGCGTACGCGAAGCACGAGCCGGACGCCACCGTCCTGACGGCCGCTTTCGGCGAGGGCGGGACGCTCTCCTGCTCCGGCCCGGCGCCCGCACCCGGCGATCCGCGCACGGTCCGTGCCGAAGTCGCGCGGGCCTTCGGCGAGGGGGCCCTGGCGGGCGAGCCGGGCGGGGAGGCCGGTGCGGACGGGGCCAGCGTCCTGCTGGCGCGGGGCGAGGGGCCGGGCGCGGTCCGGCGCGGCCGGGCCATGGCGCACTGGGCGGTGGCCCGGGCGCAGGAGCTGGGCATCGCCCGGGTCTCGTACGAGGGCCAGGGCTGGATCGGCGGCCAGGCCCGGGGGCAGTGGCGGCCCGGGGCGGCGGGCGGTGGGACCGGTACCGCCGGCGCGGCCGAGGCGCCCGGGAACGAGATCCGCCTCCTCGTCGCCCGCTGACCGCCCGGACGGCCGGGGGGCGCTCGGCGGGTGGTTCGGGCGCGTGTGCGGGACG
The DNA here is from genome assembly GCF_042716255.1 of Streptomyces sp. NPDC058662. Lineage (NCBI taxonomy): Bacteria > Bacillati > Actinomycetota > Actinomycetes > Kitasatosporales > Streptomycetaceae > Streptomyces > Streptomyces sp. NPDC058662. The sequence goes on from NZ_JBHXRU010000014.1 coordinate 25,355, forward strand.
TCATCCCTGCGGGGGTCGCCCGGTCGTGCGCCCGCGGGGGTCGCTGCGGGGTGGAAGGCCTGGTGGGCAGGCGTGCCGCGGACTTGTCGCGGAAGCCGATTAAACGATGCGTTACCGATCCTTTACCAACCGCCTCCGCAACTCCTCCCCACCCGCGAGCGGTTGTACACGGCGTACTCAGCCGCTACCGCTTAGGAGCAACATGTCCCTCCCCCTGACCCGTCGGATCGCCCGTGCCGCGCTGCTCCTCGCAGCCGGGGCAGCGCCCGTGGTCGGTGCGGCCGGCGCGGCCAGCGCCGCGGGCCTGGACGCCCCCGACACCACGGCCGCGACCGCCGTGGCGACGGACGCCGCGGGCACGGCCGTCGAGGCCGTTCCGGCCGCCGCCCCGGCCGCCGACCTGGCCGGCACCGCCGGCGGCCTGCTCGGCGGGCTGCCCGCCACCCAGGACCTGCCGGCCGCCACCGGGGGCCTGCCGACCGGCGGGCTGCCGCTCGCCGGCGGCCTGCCCGGCGGTCTCCCGGGCGGCCTGGCCGGCTGACAGCCGCCGCGACGACGCCGAAGGGGCCGGGAGCACGAACTCCCGGCCCCTTCGGGCTGCTCGGCGACGCCCCGGGCGCCGGGTCCGGCCTCAGCCGAGGCGCTTGACCGCGGCCTCGACGCGCTCGTCGGTGGCGGTGAAGGCGACGCGTACGAAGCGCGCACCCGCCTCACCGTAGAAATCGCCCGGCGCGACCAGGATGCCCAGGTCAGCCAGGTGGCCGACCGTGTCCCAGCAGGGCTCGTCCCGGGTCACCCACAGGTACAGGCTCGCCTCGCTGTGCTCGACCCGGAAGCCGTGCGCCTCCAGCGCCGTACGCAGGGCCGCGCGGCGGGCCGCGTAGCGGACCCGCTGCTCCTCGACGTGCCGGTCGTCGCCGAGGGCGGCCACCGTGGCCGCCTGGACGGGGGCGGGGGTCATCATCCCGCCGTGCTTGCGGATCTCCAGCAGCTCGCGCAGCACGTCCGCGTCACCGGCGACGAACGCGGCCCGGTAGCCCGCCAGGTTGGAGCGCTTGGAGAGGGAGTGGACGGCGACGACGCCCTCGTAGGAGCCGCCGCAGACCTCGTCGTCGAGGACGGAGACGGGCTCCGCCTCCCAGCCCAGCTCCAGGTAGCACTCGTCGCTGAAGAGCAGGATCCCGTGCTCGCGCGCCCAGGCCACGATCCGTACGAGCTCCTCCTTGGGGAGGACCTTCCCGGTCGGATTGGACGGGGAGTTGAGCCACAGCAGCCTGACGCCCGCCGGGTCGAGCTCGGTGGGGTCGTCGTAGACCACGGCCTCGGCCCCGCACAGCCGCGCGCCGACCTCGTACGTCGGGTAGGCGAGCCGGGGGTATGCGACCTTGTCGCCCGCGCCGAGACCGAGCTGGGTCGGCAGCCAGGCCACCAGTTCCTTGGAGCCGACGACCGGCAGGACGTTGCGGTGTCCGGCGGCGCTCGCGCCCAGCCGTCCGCGCACCCACCCCGTGATCGCGTCGCGCAGGGCAGCCGTCCCCCACACCGTCGGGTAGCCCGGCGAGTCCGCCGCGCCGACCAGAGCCCGCTGGATCAGCTCCGGCACCGGGTCCACGGGGGTGCCGACCGAGAGGTCGACGATGCCGTCCGCGTGGGCCGCCGCCGTCGCCTTGTACGGCTCCAGCTTGTCCCAGGGAAAGGCGGGAAGACGGTCGGATACTGCGGCCACGGGGTCTCTGCTCTCTCTGGATCGGGGTCGGTAAACGCCTCGGCCCCGTGCGGCGTCGAGGCCGTACGGGACCGAGGGGCGCGTCTGCCGGGAAGGGTCAGTGCTCGCCGTTGATACCGGCGGGCAGCGCCGCGATGAAGGGGTGGTCGCGCTCGATCAGGCCGAGCTTGGAGGCGCCACCGGGCGAACCGAGCTCGTCGAAGAACTCGACGTTCGCCTTGTAGTAGTCCTTCCACTCCTCCGGGGTGTCGTCCTCGTAGAAGATGGCCTCGACCGGGCAGACCGGCTCACACGCACCACAGTCGACGCACTCGTCCGGGTGGATGTACAAGGACCGCTGGCCCTCGTAGATGCAGTCGACGGGGCACTCTTCGATGCATGCCTTGTCCTTGACGTCGACACAAGGCTCCGCGATGACGTAGGTCACGCTCTCGTTCCTCCTCGGTAGGGCTGTCCATTCGCGCGGGAGCGCGGCGTCGTCGATGCCCGCACCTAGTATCTCCGTTCCCGGGCACGATCCGAACAGGAGGGGCGGACAGAGCTGTGGAAATCACTGCCGGAGGACTGCTGGAGATCAGGATTACACCGGCTGACGTGGGCGAACGGGTCTCCGTACGACGGGTGGGGCACCGGCCGGGCGGATCACCCGAGTTCACGGACACCCTGGGTGTTCTCACATCCTGGAACGAGGGTGTGCTGCTGATCACAAGAAAGAACGGCCAGACCGTCCGCATCGCGGAATCGTCGCTGGTCGCGGGCAAGGTGGTGCCGCCGGCGCCGGCCCGTCGGCGGGGTCCCGCGGCCTCCTTCGAGGAGCTGACGAGGGTCGCCGCGCGCTCCTGGCAGCCCCTGGAGAGCGAGCCCCTGGGCGGGTGGGTGCTGCGGGCTTCGGGCGGGTTCACCCGGCGGGCCAACTCGGTCCTGCCCCTCGGCGATCCGGGCATACCGCTCGACGATGCACTCGCGCGGGTGACCGGCTGGTACGCGGAACGAGACCTTCCGGCCTATGTGCAGGCCGCCACGGGGGCCGCCGGCACCCAGGAGATGCTCTGCGCGGAGCTCGAACGGCGCGGTTGGACGGCCGAGGTGTCGGCGGAGGTGCGGATCGGGGCGCTGGCGCCGGTGGGCGACGTGGACGCGGCGGCCGCCGGATCCGTACGTCTGACCCGCGCCCCGGACGAGGAGTGGCTGGCGCGCTACGGCAAGGTCACCGACCCGGACCTGGCCCGGCGGATGCTGGTGGAGGGCCCCTCGGTGTGGTTCGCGGCGCTCCCCGGCGGCCGGGCCGTGGGGCGGTGCGTGGTGGACGGCCGGTGGGCCGGGTTCGCGGCCGTGACGGTGGACCCCGCGCACCGGCGGGAGGGCCTGGCGACGGCGGTGATGGCGGCGCTGGCGCGGCGGGCCCTGGAGGAGGGCGCGTCGGCGGCCTGGCTGCAGGTGGAGACGGACAACGCGGGAGCGCACGCCCTGTACGACGGGCTGGGCTTCGCCACGCACCACACCTACCACCACTACCGGGCGGCGGCGTGAGTCCGGCGGAGCGGCGCGGGCGGTTCGCCGCGGAGGCCCGGTCGGAGCGCCCGGACCTGGCCCTGCTGTGCCTCCTGATGGCGGCGGAGGCGGACCCCGAGGTGGACGAGCGGGTCATGGACTGGGCCCAGATCGAGCTGGACCGGCTGGCGGGGATGCTGCCGTACGGGCTGCGCGGCGGCCGGGCCTGGGCTTCTGCGGTGACGGAACTGCTCGGCGGGCGGCTCGGCTTCCACGGCACCCCGGCGGACTACGAACGGCTGTCGTCCTCGCTGCTGCACGAGGTGCTGCGGCGGCGCCGCGGCCTGCCGATCCTGCTGTCGGTGGTCTGGCTGGAGGTCGCCCGGCGGGCCGGGGCGCCGGTGTACGGGCTGGGCCTGCCGGGGCACTTCGTCGTGGGGTTCGGGGATCCGGAGGAGGGCGCGGTGGTGGACCCCTTCGCGGGCGGCGCGTCCCTCGGCACCGGACCGGCGGAGCTCGCGTCGGGTCCCCGGACACCGGCCCGGACGCTCGACATCGTGCTGCGGATCCTGAACAACATCCGGGCCTGGGCCTCGTCCCGGCCCGAGCAGTCCGCCGTGGCCCTGTGGGCGCTGGACCTGTCGCTGCTGCTGCCCTCGCACCCGGCGTCGCTGCGGTACGAGCGGGCGCGGCTGCTGATCGAGCGGGGCGCCTTCCGTGAGGGCGCGGTGGAACTGGAGGCGTACGCGGCGGTCGTGGACGCGGTGGACGCCGACGCGGCGGCCCGCATCCGCGGCGAGGCCGTCTCCGCCCGGGCCCTGCTGAACTGACGGGGCCGCCCCGCCGCGCGACGCGGCCCCCGCCCGGAGGACGGGCGGGGGCCGCGTGCCGTGCGGGAGTCCGCGCGGCACGCGGCCGGCGGCCGGCGCCGGGTCAGCCGGCGTTGGTCTCGACGACCGCGGTCCGCTCGGCGGTGGTTTTGCCGCGCAGGGCCTTGGTGAGGGCGCCCGCGATGTCCTGCGGGGTGACCGCGGTCCTGTCGCCCGTACCCCGGGTGATCAGGATGCCGTCGAAGTGGTTCCCGTAGGTCTGCTTGAGCGCCTCCAGGTCGTACTTCTCGACGAGGTGGCCGTCGACGACCTGCATGCTCAGGATCTTCGGCAGCGACTTGGCCCCGAACGCCATGGACTTGCCGCCCACCTTGACGACCGCGTTGGCGGACATCGCCGGTTCGGCGAACTCCTTCATCGCCCGGTCGAGTTCCGCCTGGTCGACGACCGGCGCCTTGGTGGTGACCGGCAGCTCGGTGACGGCGGCGGTTCCGGTGGCGACCATGTCGCGGAAGGCCTGGACCACCTTGGCGGTGGAGCCGTCCACGTCGAGGGTGGTGCCCGGGGTGCCGGGGACGGCCACGGCCTTGCCGGTGTCGAAGGTGATCGTGCCCTCGGTGGCCGAGCCGGCCGTGCCCGCCAGTTCCTGGAGCGCGACCGCGAGCTTCTCCTCGTCGACCGGCAGCACGGGGTCGGCCACGCGCTCCTTGCCCAGCAGCGAGCCGATGACGGTCACCGGGTTGTAGTCGCTCCCGGTCGCGTTGCGGACGGTGGTCTGGCCGTCCAGGGACAGGCCGGCCTTCTCGGGCTTGAGCTCGACCTGCTTGCCACCGACGCTGAGCTGGAGCGGGGCGGTCGCCCGGGTACCGAAAGCCGTCTGGAGCTTGGCCGCGGCGTCGTCACGGCTGCCGCTGATGTCCACGCCGAACACGGTGGTGCCCTTGGGGACGTCCGAGTGGTTCAGCAGCAGGCCGGCGCCGTAGGCCACCCCGAGCAGGGCCACGAGGGCGCCGCCGAGCAGGGCCACCTTGGAGCGGCCCTTCTTCTTGGCGGGCCGGACGGGCTGCGGCGCGGGCCGGGGGGCGGGCGCCGGTACGGACTCCTGCCGCGGGGGCGCAGGGTGCTCCGCGCCCGGTGCCGGGACGCGCCTGATCGGCGATGCCTGACCCGGCGCGGGGCCCGGCCGGGTCCCTGGACGCGGTGCGGTCCGCGCCGCGGAGTCCACGGCCGGGCCGGGCCAACCGGGCGGCTCCTCGGTACGGACGGCTCCGACCGGGCCCGCACCCGTGCCCATGGCGGGGCCGGGGCCGAAGCCGGGGCCGGCCGTGGGCCCGGTGGGGGCGCCGGTGTTCGGGTCCGACAGGACGCCGAACTCCGTGGTGTCGGGGTCGGCGCCGCCCGCGGCGGGGGTTGCTGCGGTGGCGGCGCCGGCACCCTCGCCGCCGCCGTGGGCGGGGAAGCCCGGCGGCGGCCAACCGAAACCGGGGCCGGCGGGGGCGGGAGCCGTGGCGTCCTGGACGGGTCCCGGACCAGCCGGGGGCATCGTGGCGCGCGGGGGCGCGAACCCCGCATCGGGAGTCCCGGCCGCACCGCCGGGGCCACCGGGGAACGGACCCGCCTGCGGCGGAGCGGACGGACCGGGGCCACCGGGCGCGCCGGGCAAACCCGGGCCACCAGGCGCACCCGTTCCGCCGGGGAAGGGACCGCCCTGCGGCGCGGCGGGCGCACGGCCGGGACCACCGGGGAACGGACCCGCCTGCGGCGGAGCGGACGCACCGGGGGCGCCGGGCGCGCCGGGGTAGGTCCCGGCAGGCGGCGTGGGCCCCCCGGGGGCGCCCGGGAAGGGGCCGGCCGGCGGCGGCGTGGGTGCGGCGGCCTGCGGCGGGGCGGCCGCCGCCTTGCGGGGGGCGAACCAGTTGCTGCCCGTGTCCTCGCCCTCGCCCTGCCCCGCGGCGCCGGCCGGCTCCGGCTCGGCCTCGATCCGGGTCGGCTGGGGCCGTTGGGTGAGCGGTGGCGCGGGTGCGGGCCGCGGGGCGGCCCCCGGGCGCGGCTGCGGCTCGGCCCCGGCGGGCGCCGCCGTGCCGGGGGTGTCCCCCATGGCCTTGCGGACGACCACCGGCGGGATCGGCCGCGAACCCGGGATGTTGATCCGGATCCGCGTCGTCAGGGTGGTCTCGGTCCTGGGCCCTTCGGATTCGGGCATGGACGGCTTCGAAGTCACAGAGTTCTCCTCCGGGGCGGTCGCAGCGGCGTCCGTGGACGGAGACCGGCCGATTCCGTACGGCGGCGTGCCCGAGGGGTAAGCGGCTCCACCGTGCCCCTGGGGCCCGGAGGACGAACTGTCAGTTTCACGACTCAAGGCAGGTTCTCCCGGTTGGCTCCGCCGCCCGTCATACCGTGCGCGGGCAGCTCGGCGGCCCGTCCACCATACTGGCCGCCGCCCGCGCGCAACTGACCACGGGGAATCAGCGGTTCCCCGTACCCCCCGCCGAGCCCCCCTCGTACGCCCCCGCGCCCCCGCCGGAACGCCCCGTGCGGATCGCCGCTACTGAGTCCGACGCCACGTCACTTGGCGGGCCGCACGGCCGAAACCGGCCGGTCCTGCGGGCCGCGCAGCGTGGCGCACATCACAGCGAGCGCGGTTCCACCCAAAAGGTAGGCGTACATGGCGATTCCGGACGAACCGAGGAGGAAGTCTCCCTCGGGCCGCGGAAGGCTGAGCATCACGTAGGCCAGGAACCAGCCCGCCGCGGCCGCGCCCACCCCGAGTCCGGTCCCCAGGGCGACGCGGCCTCCGAGGAACAGTCCGAGGAGCGCGAGGAGGGCGAGGAGCAGGCCCGCCGGGAACCACAGGTCCACCACCAGCCAGCCGGCCGCCCCGGTGAGGGCGCCGAGCGCCAACAGGCCCAGGCAGGCGGCGATCCGGGCCGGGGCCGCCGTGGCGCTCACGCGTCCACCCCCGCGAAGAGGTCGTGCTCGCGCTCGCCCGCCGGGGCGCCGGGCCGGCCCTCGACGAGTTCGTAGTACTCGCGGGCGAAGAGGGGCTGCGCCAGGTCGTTGGAGAGGGCGAAGAAGGGCCCGTCCACGGCGATCTGGGTCGCGTGGGCGCGCATCGCGGCGGCCTTGGCGGGCACGAAGCGCTCCGCCTCGATCTCGGCTGTGATCCGCTCGTCGGCGACGACTCCCGGCACGTCCTCGGGCGAGGCCAGGCCCGGGAAGGGCGGCTTCCCCCCGGCGGCGCGCAGCGCGTCGAAGCCCTCGTCGACCACCGAGCGGGGAACGCGGTTCCAGTAGATCTTGGCGACCGCGTGCGGTGCGCCGAGGTCGCGCCGGTAGGCCCCCTCGGCGGACAGCTCCGCGGCGCGCATGGCGACGCGGTGCGCCTGGATGTGGTCGGGGTGCCCGTACCCGCCGTCCGGGTCGTAGGTGACGAGCACCTGCGGGCGCACCTCGCGGATCACCTCGACCAGGTACGCGGCGGCCTCGTCCACCTCGGCCGCCCAGAAGGCCTCCGGGCGGTCGTTCTGCGGCAGGCCCATCATCCCGGAGTCCCGGTAGCGGCCGCGGCCGCCGAGGAAGCGGTGGTCGGTGACGCCGAGTTGGGCCATGGCGGCGGCGAGCTCGCCGACCCGGTACGCGCCCAGGCTGTCGTCGCGGTCGGCCGCCAGGTGCGCGAGGGCGGCCGGGATGACCTCGCCCTCCTCGCCGAGGGTGCAGGTCACCAGGGTGACGTGGGCGCCCTCGGCCGCGTACTTGGCCATGGTGACGCCGTTGTTGATCGACTCGTCGTCCGGGTGCGCGTGCACGAGGAGCAGTCGGCGGGCGGGGAGACCGTTCATGGGGCCAAGCCTACGAGGCGATGGCCACGGCGCTAGAACTTGAGGCCACTGATCATGCTGGCGACGTTCGACGTCAGCTGATTGAGCGTCGGCGCGATGGTGGAACTCGCTAGGTAGAAGCCGAGGAGCACGCAGACCACCGCGTGTCCCGCCTTCAGCCCCGACTTTCGGACCAGCAGGAAGACGACGATCGCCAGCAGCACCACGGCCGAGATCGAGAGTGCCACGGCGTTTCACCTCCACGTCGAGCGGGATCGGTACGCGCGTTCGCGCCCGGCGGGAGTCATACCCACCGTCCGCTACGGATCATAACTATCCGTACCAGCGCATCGATCGAAATCCGGCAGCACGAGGGGCGCACGCCGCGCATGAGCAGGGTCACACGGGAGGCCGGCCGGACGGGCTGTACGCCCCTCCGGCCGGCTGTCGGCACCCGCACGGCCGCACTGCCTCCAGGCTGCCCGTCGCAGATCTCGGGGCAGAAACGGTCAAGTTGCCCCTGTGTAAACGGAGTTCGGTGCGGGTGGGACGCGGGGACCGCATCCGGTCTCCTTCGCCCGGGGTGGCTGGAAATAGCCGGTCAGCGGGAGGCCGGTCAGCCGTCCTTCGCCGGCGCGACGGGCGGCGGGGACGGGGGCGGCGCGGTCTGCGGCACCACCTGCTTCTCGGCCGCGAAGTGACAGGCCGACGGATGGGCCGCCGGGCCCGCGGGGAGGAACGCCGGCACCGCGAGCAGCGGCACCTCCGCCGCGCACCGCGGCTCGGCCTTCCAGCAGCGGGTACGGAAGCGGCAGCCCGACGGCGGGTCGGCCGGGGAGGGGACGTCGCCGGTGAGGATGATCCGCTCGCGGCCCTCCCGGGCGGACGGGTCGGGTACCGGCACGGCGGACAGCAGCGCCTGGGTGTACGGGTGCGTCGGGTGGTCGTAGATCTCGGTGTCCGTACCGATCTCGACGATCCGGCCCAGGTACATCACGCCGACCCGGTCGGAGATGTGGCGGACGATCGACAGGTCGTGCGCGATGAACACGTAGGACAGGTCGAACTCGTCCTGGAGCCTCTCCATCAGGTTGATGACCTGGGCCTGCACCGACACGTCGAGCGCCGAGACCGGCTCGTCCGCGACGATGACCTCGGGGCGCAGGGCCAGGCCGCGGGCGATGCCGATGCGCTGGCGCTGGCCGCCGGAGAACTGGTGCGGGTACCGGTTGATGTACTCCGGGTTCAGGCCCACCACGTCCAGGAGCTCCTGGACCTTGCGGCGCCGGTCGCCCTTGGGGGCCACCTCGGGGTGGATCTCGTACGGCTCGCCGATGATGTCGCCGACCGTCATCCGCGGGTTCAGCGAGGTGTACGGGTCCTGGAACACCATCTGGATGTTGCGGCGGACGGCCTTGAGGGCCCGGCCCGACAGCCTGGTGATGTCCTCGCCCTTGTAGCGGATCGCCCCGGCGGTCGGCCGCTCCAGGTTCACCAGCAGCTTGGCGACGGTGGACTTGCCGCAGCCGGACTCCCCGACGATGCCGAGGGTCTCGCCGGCGCGCAGGTCGAAGGTGACCCCGTCGACGGCCTTGACCGCGCCGATCTGCTTGCGGAGGACGACTCCCTGGGTCAGCGGGTAGTGCTTGACCAGGTCCCGCACCGCGAGAAGGGACTCAGGCATGGAGGCACTCCTTCCAGAAGAAGCAGGCGCTGCTGCGGGCCTCGGCGACCCGTTCCAGGGGCGGGATCTCGGCGCGGCAGGCGGTGCGCGCCATGGGGCAGCGCGGGTTGAAGGCGCAGCCGGGCGGGATGGCGAGCAGGTTGGGCGGCAGGCCCTTGATCGCGTACAGCTCCTGGCCCTTCTGGTCCAGGCGCGGGATCGAGTCCAGCAGGCCGCGGGTGTACGGGTGGGCGGGCGCCCGGTAGATCTCGTGGACGGGGGCCGCCTCGACGATCCGGCCCGCGTACATCACGGCGATCTTGTCGGCCACGTCGGCGACGACGCCGAGGTCGTGGGTGATCAGGATCAGGCCCATGCGGAGCTCGCGCTGGAGCTCGGCCAGCAGGTCCATCACCTGGGCCTGGACGGTGACGTCCAGAGCCGTGGTCGGCTCGTCCGCGATGATCAGCGAGGGTTCCAGGGCCAGTGCCATCGCGATCATGATGCGCTGGCGCATACCGCCGGAGAACTGGTGCGGGTAGTCCCCCACCCGCTGCTTGGCCGCCGGGATCTTCACCCGGTCCATCAGCTCGACCGCCCTGCCCCGGGCGTCCTTGCGGGACATGCCGCGGTGGACCTCGTACATCTCGCCGAGCTGTGCGCCGACGCTCAGTACGGGGTTCAGTGCGGAGAGCGCGTCCTGGAAGATCATGGCCATGTCGGCGCCGCGGATCTTCCTGCGCTCGTCCTCCTTCATCGTCAGCAGGTCCCGGCCCTTGAACAGGATCTCGCCGCCCGCGATCCGGCCGGGCGGTGTGTCCAGGATGCCCATCACGGCCTGCGCGGTCACCGACTTGCCCGAGCCGGACTCGCCGAGGACGGCGAGGGTCTCACCCTCGTCCACCGCGTAGTCGACGCCGTTGACCGCCTTCGCGACTCCGTCGCGCGTCTTGAATTCCACGTGCAGGTCGCGGACTTCGAGCAGCATGTGCGGGGCTCCTCAGCGCAGCTTGGGGTCGAGGGCGTCGCGCACCGCGTCGCCGAGCATGATGAAGGCGAGCACGGTGAGGCTGAGCGCGCCCGCCGGGTAGAGCAGCATGTGCGGGGCGTTGCGGATCTGCGAGGCCGCGTTGGAGATGTCGATGCCCCAGGAGACGGTGGGCGGGCGCAGGCCCACGCCGAGGAAGGACAGGGTGGCCTCCAGCGCGATGTACGTCCCGAGCGCGATGGTGGCGACGACGATGACGGGGGCCACGGCGTTGGGTGCCACGTGCCGCAGCAGCATCCGGCCGTTGCCCGCGCCCAGCGCGCGGGCGGCCTGGACGTAGTCGTGCTCCCGGGCGGTGATCACCGAACCGCGGGCGATGCGCGCGATCTGCGGCCAGCCGAGCAGCACGATGAATCCGACCACGGGCCAGACGGTGGTGCTGGTGACGACGGACAGGAAGACCAGGCCGCCGAGGATGACCGGGATGCCGAAGAAGATGTCGGCGACCCGGGAGAGCAGGGCGTCGCCCCAGCCGCCGAAGAAGCCGGCGAGCCCGCCGAGCGCGGAGCCGAGGAGGGCCGCGCCGAGGGTGGCGCAGACGCCCACGGTGATCGAGGCCCGGGCCCCGTAGACGGTACGGGTGTACACGTCGCAGCCCTGGGTGTCGTATCCGAAGGGGTGGCCGGGGGCGGAGCCCTGCTGCGACTTGGACAGGTCGCACTGGAGCGGGTCCCCGTCGGCGATGAGCTGGGGCCAGATCGCGATGACGACGAGGAACAGGATCATCAGCGAGGAGACGATGAAGACGGGGTTGCGGCGCAGCTGGTGCCAGGCGTCGGACCACAGGGAGCGCGCCCGTCCGCCGGCCGCGGCCGAGGGGCGTCCCTCGCCGGGGGCGCCCGCTCCGGGGTCCTTCTCCAGGCTCTCGGCCTCCTCCAGCGCGAGGTCCATGGCTCCCCCCTGGCCGGTCGGTGAGATCGCCTCGTGCGGGCGGGGGCCCACGGGGTCGTAGCCGCCGGGGCCGTCGGGACGCTCGGGGTCAGGCATAACGGATCCTCGGGTCCAGGACCGCGTAGAGCAGGTCGACGAGCAGGTTCGCCACCAGGAAGACGATGACGAGGATGGTCACGAAGCCGACCACCGTGGGGGCGTTGTTGCGCAGGATGCCCTGGTAGAGCTGGTAGCCGACACCGTGGATGTTGAAGATCCGCTCCGTGACGATGGCGCCGCCCATCAGGGCGCCGATGTCGGTGCCGATGAAGGTGACCACCGGAATCAGGGAGTTGCGCAGCAGGTGCCTGGTGACGACCCGGCGGCGCGGCAGGCCCTTGGCCACGGCGGTGCGTACGTAGTCGGCCTTGACGTTCTCGGCGATCGAGGTGCGGGACAGCCGGGTGACGTACGCCAGGGAGACGAGGGCGAGCACGATGCCGGGCAGGATCAGCTCGCCGAAGGAGGCGTCCGGGGAGACGGTGGGCCGGACCCAGCCCCATTGGACGCCGAAGAGGAACTGCAGGAGGTAGCCGGTCACGAAGGTGGGCACGGAGATGACGACCAGGGTGAGCACGAGCACGGAGGTGTCGACGGCCCTGCCTCGGCGCAGTCCGCTGACGACGCCGAGGGTGATGCCGACGATGATCTCGATGACGATCGCGACGACGGTCAGGCGCAGGGTCACCGGGAAGGCCGAGGCCATCAGCGAGGTGACGCTCTGCCCGTTGAAGGCCGTGCCGAAGTCGCCCTGGAAGATCTGCCCCATGTAGTGGAGGTACTGCTTCCACAGGGGCTGGTCGAGATAGAGGTCCTTGCGGATGCGGGCGGCGGTGGCGGGGTCGGGCGCCTTGTCCCCGAAGAGCGCGGCGACCGGGTCGCCGAGCGCGTACACCATGAAGAAGATCAGGAACGTGCTGCCGATGAACACCGGGATCATCTGGAGCAGCCGCCGGATCACATAACGTCCCATGGACTGCTCCAGGTTCGATCCGTACGGAGGTCAGCTGACCTTGATCTGGTCGTACACCGGCACGCTGAACTGGTTGAGGCTCACGTCCGAGATCCGCTCGGAGTAGCCGGCGCTGCCGTTCTGGTACCAGAGCGGGATGGACGGCATCTGCTCGGCGAGGATCTTCTCCGCGTCCTGGAAGATCGCGGTGGCCTTGGCGGCGTCGCTCTCCTGGTTGGCGTCGTCGATGAGCTTGTCGAAGTCCTTGTTGCTGAACTTCCCGTAGTTGGAGGAGGCGCCGGTGTAGTAGAGCGGCTCCAGGAAGTTCTGGATCAGGGGGTAGTCGGCCTGCCAGCCGGAGCGGAAGGGGCCGGTCAGCTTGAAGCTGCTCTGCTGGTTGCGGAAGTCGGCGAAGGTGCCGACCGGGTTGACCGTGCAGACCGGGCCCTCGCCCAGGGCGTTGTTGACGCTGTTGCAGACGGCGTCCATCCAGTCCCGGTGCGAGCCGGTGTCCACGTTGGAGGTCAGCGTGACCTTGCCGCCGGGGAGGCCGCCGCCCTCCTGGATGAGCTTCTTGGCCTCGACCGGGTCGTAGACGCAGGCGTCGCCGCAGGCCTCGGCGGAGAAGCCGCCCTTGTCCCCGAGGGCGGGCGAGGTCCAGTCCTTGGCGGGGGTGCGGGTCTCCCGGAAGATCTGCTTGGTGATCTCGTCCCGGTTGATGGCCCGCGAGATGCCCCGACGGACCTTCTCCATGCCCTCCTTGCCCCACCGGGGGTCGTACAGCGGGAAGGTGAGGGTCTGGATGATGAGGGCCGGCTGGTTGATGTAGCGGTCGCCCAGGTCGTTCTTGACGTTCTTGAGCTGCTGCGCCGGGACGTCGTCGACGAGGTCGAGGTTGCCGGAGATCAGGTCCGTGTAGGCGGTGTTGTTGTCGGTGTAGACCTTGAGGTCGACGCCGCCGTTCTGCGCCTTGTCCGCGCCCTGGTAGCCGTCCCACGCGCGGAGCTTCATGCCGGTGCCCTTGGTGTACGAGTCCACCGTGTAGGGGCCGTTGCCGACGGGCTTGTCCAGCCAGGCCGCGTGGTCGGTGAAGAAGGACTTCGGCAGCGGGGAGAAGGCCTGGTAGCCGAGGGTCTCGGGCCAGGTGGAGAACTTCTCCTTCAGGGCGACGGTGAAGGTCCTGGGGTCCTTGACGACCAGCCCGGACATCGTCTTGGTCTTGGGGTCGCCCGACGCCGGGTGCAGGTCGTCGTAGCCCACGATGTCGGAGAAGAAGGGCGCGTTGTTCTGCTTGTTGCGCACGTCGGCCGCGTAGTTCCAGGCGTCCACGAAGGACTGCGCGGTGACGGGCTCGCCGTTGCTGAACGTCCAGCCCTCCTTCACCGTGACGGTGAAGTTCTGGCTGTCCGTCGTCTCGATCCTCTCGGCGAGCATGTCCTTGGCCTCGCCGGTCTTCGGGTCGTACCGCTTGAGTCCCCGGAAGAGCATGTCGAGGACCTTGCCGCCCTGCACCTCGTTGGTGTTGGCGGGCTCCAGCGGGTTCTGCGGGTCACCCCACGAGGAGCTGATGATCCCCGCGTCGCCGCCCCCACCGCTGTCGCTCCCGCCGCCGCAGGCCGTCGCCCCGAGGGCGACGGCCATCGCACATGCGGCCCACTTGGCGTGGGTGGCTCCGCGCATGGAGTGCCTCCTATGGGATCCCAAGACTCACTTAGGGGCCAATGTCACCCTATGAGGGGTCCCGCACACTCCTGGTTGGACCGATTGCACTCCTGCGTCAGTCGCCTGTCACCCCTGCGGGTGCAAAGCCAGCTCCCAGGTGTCGACGGCGTAGTGCAGGGCCATTCCGTGCGCCTCGTAGAGCGCCAGCGCGCCGGTCTCGTTGTGGGTGTCCACGCCGAGGCCCAGGGTGTCCCGGCCGCGGGCCGCGTAGGCGGCGAAGCCGTGGCGCAGCAGGTGGCCGCCGATGCCGTGTCCGCGCAGGTCCTCCCGTACGCCGAGGTGGCTGATCCACCCCATGCTCGTCCGGTCGTCGCGGGTGAGCATGACGGCCACGTCGCCGCCGGCCGGGGTGCTCGCGATCCACACCAGGGACCAGTCGAGCGCGCGGGCGTCGAGGTGCTCCAGCCAGGGCTCGTACGCGCGGACCGCATGGCCGAAGTGCCCGGCGAAGGTCTGCTCCACCAGGGCGTGGGCGCGGCGTCGGTCGGCCTCGTCGTCGCCGCAGTGGCGCAGAACCAGGCCGAGCGGGGGCCGGCCCGCGGGCGGGAGGCCGGCCGCCGGGGACAGGGCGCGGGTCATGACCTGGTAGCGGCGGACGCCCCGGTAGCCGCGCCCGGTGAGGAGGGAGAGGTCGAGGGTGGGTCTCACGTTGAGCTGGATCCGCAGCGCCGCGGAGGGCGTCCCGGCGGCGAGTTCGCGGGCGCGGTGCTCCATCAGCTCCAGCAGCCGCAGGGCGGCGCGCGGACGGCCGGGCAGGACGTAGTGGTCCCCGTCGACGCGGCCCGGACCGGAGTCGGCCCAGACGAGGGCGTAGGCGACGAGCCGGCTGCCCTCGAAGGCGAGCCAGGAGTCGGCGGCCAGGTCGGTGTCGAAGCGGTTGAGGTCGGCCTCGACGGTGCCCAGGTCGGTCTCGGGGCGGCCGATCTCGGCGACGTCCACGGCGTTGAGCAGGGCGCAGATGTCGGCCGCGTCCCCCGGTCCGGCGGGCCGGACGGTCAGCTGGGGGCCCCGGCGGTCGTACGGTGCTTCGGTCATCGGGCCACTGTCCTCGCGCGCGCGAGAGGGGCGCAACAGCCTTTGGCCGTCCGGGGGCCGCGTACGGGCGCTGCCGGGCCCGGGGCGCGCGGAAGCCCGGGGCTCCCGGGCCGGTGGATTCCGGCCGCGGGCGCCCCGGGCTTCAGGGGTCTCGCGGGTCTCGCGGGTCTCGCGGGATCAGACGGCCAGGATGGCCTTCTCCTCCGCGAAGTGGCACGCCGACTCGTGCGCGGCGAAGGTGTCCTGGCCCTTGAAGCGCTCCGGGATCGCCAGCAGCGGCTCCTCGGTGGCGCACTTGTCCTGGACCTTCCAGCAGCGGGTGCGGAAGCGGCAGCCCGACGGCGGGTTGGCCGGGGACGGGACGTCGCCGGTGAGGATGATCCGCTCGCGGCCCTCGCGGACCTCGGGGTCCGGGACGGGGACGGCCGACAGCAGCGCCTGGGTGTAGGGGTGCGTCGGGTGCTCGTAGATCTCGGTGTCGGTGCCGATCTCGGCCATCTTGCCGAGGTACATGACGCCCACGCGGTCCGAGATGTGCCGGACGATCGACAGGTCGTGCGCGATGAAGACGTAGGACAGGTCGAACTCGTCCTGGAGCTTCTCCATCAGGTTGATGACCTGGGCCTGCACCGAGACGTCGAGCGCGGAGACCGGCTCGTCGCAGATGATGATCTCCGGGTTGAGCGCGAGGCCGCGGGCGATGCCGATGCGCTGGCGCTGGCCGCCGGAGAACTGGTGCGGGTAGCGGTTGATGTACTCCGGGTTCAGGCCCACCACGTCCAGGAGCTCCTGGACCTTGCGGCGCCGGTCGCCCTTGGGGGCCACCTCGGGGTGGATCTCGTACGGCTCGCCGATGATGTCGCCGACCGTCATCCGCGGGTTCAGCGAGGTGTACGGGTCCTGGAACACCATCTGGATGTTGCGGCGGACGGCCTTGAGGGCCCGGCCCGACAGCCTGGTGATGTCCTCGCCCTTGTAGAAGACCTCGCCGGCGGTGGCCTTCTCCAGGCTCATCAGCAGCTTGGCGACGGTGGACTTGCCGCAGCCGGACTCCCCGACGATGCCGAGGGTCTCGCCCCGGTACAGGTCGAAGGAGATGCCGTCGACCGCCTTGACCGCGCCGACCTGCTTCTTGAACAGGATGCCCTGGGTCAGCGGGAAGTGCTTGACCAGGTTGCGGACCTGGAGGATCGGCTCGCGCTCGGTGGTGTTCTCGGTGAGCTCAGCCATGGATCTGCTCCTTCCAGAAGTGGCACGCGCTGCCGCGGCCGGGCAGCTCGGTGCCGTCCCGCTCGGTCACGCGGTGCAGGACCGGCACGTCGGTGCGGCAGATGTCCTGCGCCTTGGGGCAGCGCGGGTTGAAGGCGCAGCCCGAGGGGATGTTGAGCAGGTTGGGCGGCAGGCCCTTGATCGCGTAGAGGTCCTGGCCCTTCTGGTCCAGGCGCGGGATCGAGTCCAGCAGACCGCGGGTGTACGGGTGCGCCGGGTGCTTGTAGATCTCGTGGACCGGGGCGTTCTCGACGATCCGGCCGCCGTACATGACGGCGATCTTGTCCGCGACGTCGGCGACGACGCCGAGGTCGTGGGTGATCAGGATCAGGCCCATGTTCATCTCGCGCTGGAGCTCCGAGAGCAGGTCCATGACCTGCGCCTGGACCGTCACGTCGAGAGCCGTGGTGGGCTCGTCCGCGATGATCAGGTCGGGCTCCAGGGCCATCGCCATGGCGATCATGATGCGCTGGCGCATACCGCCGGAGAACTGGTGCGGGTAGTCGCCCACGCGCGCCTTGGCGGCGGGGATCTTCACCCGGTCCATGAGCTCGATGGCCTTGGCCGTGGCGTCCTTCTTGGACATGCCGCGGTGCACGCGGTACATCTCGCCGAGCTGGGCGCCCACGGTGTGCACCGGGTTCAGCGAGGAGAGCGCGTCCTGGAAGATCATGGCGATCTTCTGGCCGCGGACCTTGCGGAACTCCTCGGCCGGCATCTTCAGCAGGTCGCGGCCCTGGAACAGGATCTCGCCGTGCGGGATCTTGCCCGGGGGCATGTCGAGGATGCCCATGATGGCCTGCGCCGTCACGGACTTGCCCGAGCCGGACTCGCCGAGGACGGCGAGGGTCTCGCCCGCGTTCACGGAGTACGAGACACCGTTGACGGCCTTGGCGACACCGTCGCGGGTGTGGAACTCGACGTGCAGGTCGCGCACTTCGAGCAGGGGGATCCCCTCCGGCGCCGAGCGCGGGGCGGGGACGTTCGAGGTCTTGTCGATGATGGTCAACGTACGCCCTTCCTCAGCGCAGCTTCGGGTCGAGGGCGTCGCGTACCGCGTCGCCGACCATGATGAACGCGAGCACCGTGATGCTCAGCGCGGCGGCCGGGAACAGCAGCACGTGCGGTGCCTGGAGCCAGCGGACGGAGGCGTCGCTGACCATCAGGCCCCAGGAGATCTCCGGGGGCTGGACCCCGATACCGAGGTAGGACAGGGCCGCCTCGGCGGAGATGTACACACCCAGGCTGATCGCGCCGACCACGATGACGGGAGCGATGGCGTTCGGCAGGATGTGCCGGACGGTGATGCGCCAGGAACCGGCACCGAGGGCGCGCGCGGCGACCACGTAGTCGTTGTTCTTGTTCTGCAGCACCGAGGACCGCATGATGCGGAAGATCTGCGGCCAGCCGAGGGTGGCCAGCACCAGCGAGACCGTCCAGGCGTTGCCGGGCAGCGCGGACATGATCAGCATTCCGCCGAGCAGCAGCGGGACGGCGAAGAAGATCTCGGCGAAGCGGGACAGCACGCTGTCCGTGATGCCGCCGAGCCAGCCGGCCAGCAGGCCGAGGCCGCCGCCGAAGAGGATCACCAGCGAGGTGGTCACCACGCCCACGATCACAGAGTTGCGGGCGGCCCACACCGTACGCGTGTAGACGTCGCAGCCCTGGATGTCGAAGCCGAACCAGTGGTCCGCGCTCGGGGTCTTCAGCGAGTTCTGCAGGGTGCACGCGGCGGCGTCGAAGGGGCTGCCGGAGGTGAAGAGCGACGGCACGGCCGAGATGACCAGCATGCACAGCACCAGCACGGAGCCGATCAGGAAGATCGGGTTGCGGCGCAGGTCCTGGAGCGCGTCCGACCAGAGGCTGGCCTCGCGGTCCTTCTTCTTCGGGGCACGGCGACCGGAGACCTTGGGGCCCGCGGGGGTGGCTTCGGCGGTCCGGGTGTCGGTCAACTCATCCCCCACCGTAGTTGTGTCACGCATAGCGGATCCTCGGGTCGAGCACGGCGTACAGCAGGTCCACGAGCAGGTTCGCGACGAGGTAGATGAGGACCAGGAGCGTCACACCGCCGACGACGACGGCGCCCTGCTTGAGGTACACGGACTGGGCGAGCAGACCGCCGAGGCCGTGGATGTTGAAGATGCGCTCGGTGATGACCGCGCCGCCCATGAGGCCGCCCAGGTCGGCACCGAGGAAGGTGACGATCGGGATGAGGGCGTTGCGCAGCGCGTGGTTCATGACGACGCGGCGGCGGGGCAGGCCCTTCGCGGTGGCGGTGCGCACGTAGTCGGCGCGCATCGTCTCCATCAGGCTCGTCCGGGTCAGCCGGGCCACGTACGCGAGGGACGTGGAGGCGAGGACGAACGCGGGGAGGAGGTAGGCGCGGATGCCGTCGGCCTCGTTGAAGGAGACGGGGAAGAAGTCCATCCCCCAGGCCTCCTTGGCCTCCACGCCGAGCGTCAGCTGCAGCACGAAGCCGGTGACGAAGACGGGGATGGAGATGACCATCAGGGTGGACAGCAGCACCAGCTGGTCGAGGAACTTGCCGCGGCGCAGCGCGGCCATGACGCCGGCGAGTACGCCGACGACGGCCTCGATGGCGAAGGCGATCAGACCGAGGTTCACCGTGTACGGGAACGCCTCGCTGATCAGGTCGGCCACCTTGCGGCCGTTGAGGGTCTCGCCGAGGTCGCCCTGGAAGACGCCGCTGATGTAGTTCCAGTACTGGATCAGGAACGGGTCGTCGAGGTTGTACTTCTCGCGCAGCATCGCGGCGACGAGCGGGTCGGCCTTCTTGTCGCCCGCGAGGAGCTGAATCGGATCAGCACCCGGCATGTAGAAGGTCAGCGTGTAGATCAGAAGCGTGGCGCCGAGCAGCACAGGGATCGCCTGTATGAGTCGGCGGATGAGGTAGCGGCCCATCAGACCTCCAGCGGAAGAACAGGGGGAAGGGGCAGGTGGGCGGAAACCTGATTCCGCCCACCCGCCCCCGGTGTCCCCTTGACGTGAAGAGGGGTGTTAGTTGAGCTCGACCTTGGCCAGGTCCATGCGGCCCTGGGCGTCGATCTCGACGTTCTTCACGGACTTGGAGTAGGCCGAAGAAGACATGTAGGTGAAGACCGGGATGTACGGAAGGTCCTTGATGATCACGTCATCGGCCTTCTGGTACAGCTTGATGGCCTCGGCCGCGTCAGCGGTCTTGTCGGCCTGGTCCATCAGGGTCTCGAACTCCTCGTTGACGTAGGCGCCGTAGTTGGAGCCGTGGTCGATCGCGTTCTTCGAGAAGATCGGACGCAGGTAGTTCTCCGCGGCCGGGTAGTCCATGGACCACGCCATGCGGAAGCCGCCCTTGTACTTCTGGTCGCCGAGCTCGGTCAGCATGTCGCCGAACTTGGTGAAGGGCTTGGCGGTGACCTCGACGCCGAGGGTCTGCTTCAGCTGGTTGGCGACGGCCTCGATCCACTCCTTGTGGCCGCCGTCGGCGTTGTAGCCGAGCTCGATCTTGTTGCCCGGAACGCCGCCCGCCTGGGTCCAGAGTTCCTTGGCCTTGGTCGGGTTGTACGTACCGACCTCGCCGAGGGCGCCCTTGCGGTAACCCGGGATGATGGGGCTGATGAAGTCGTCGGCCGGCTTGCGGGTGCCGTTGAAGATGGTCTTCGTGATGGCGTCCCGGTCGATGGCCATGGAGATGGCCTTGCGGACCTCCACCTTGCCGAACGCCTCGGGGTTCGTCTTCAGCGGGAGACCGATGTAGCCGACGCCCGACTCCGGCTTGTACAGGTAGCGGTCGCCGAACTCCTGGGAGACGGTGGCCAGCGCCGAGACGGGGAGCTTGTCGACGATCTGGAGGGTGTCGGCGCGCAGGTCGTTGTACGCCGTGTCCAGGTTGTCGTAGATCTTGAAGGTGACGCCCTCAAGCTTCGCCTTCTCGCCACCGTAGTTGTCGTAGCGCTTGATCTTGATCTGCTTGTTGTGCTCCCAGGCGCCGTCCATCTGGAAGGCGCCGTTGCCGATCGGGGCCTCGCCGAACTTCTTCGGGTCGGCCTCGAACGCCTTCGGCAGCGGGTAGAAGGCGTTGTAGCCCAGCATGGTCTTGAACTGCGAGAAGGGGTTCTTCAGCGTGACGGTGAAGGTCTTCTCGTCAACGACCTTGAGGCCCTTGAGTTCGGTGGCCGTGGGCTGCTTGTCCTTGCCCGGCGCCAGCTCCTCGGAGCCCTCGATCTTGTCGAAGAAGGGCAGCGACTCGGCGGCGTTGGCCTGGTTGGCACCCCAGTTCCAGGCGCGGACGAACGACTGAGCGTCGACCTTCTCGCCGTTGTGGAAGGTGTAGCCGTCCTTGAGCTTGATCGTCCAGACCTTGGAGTCCGTGGTCTCGATGGACTCGGCGACCGCGAGCTGCGGCTCGTTGGTCTTGTTGTCGTACTGGACCAGGCCGGTGAAGAGGGCGTTGAGCACCTCGGCACCCTCGGACTCGGCGGTGTTCTGACCCACCAGGCCGTGCTGCGGCTCGCCGAGCACCACCGTGATGCTTCCGCCGGCCTTGCTGCCGCTGTCGTCCTTGCCGGTACCACAAGCCGTGGCTGCCATCGCCACGATGACGGCACCCGCGACCCACTTGGCGCTCGTTGCTCCGCGCATGGGTAATTGCCTCCTCAGGAGTCACTGTCGATACGTGAAGGGCCCGGTGATCGCTGACACCCCTGACAGCGAATTCCGGCCCCATCGTGTGTGCTCGTGAGTCGGCGCTCCCCACAGCGCGTGACCCATTGACCCGAGCTCAATGGAGCCATCCTCAGGGACGCCCAGACCGTAAACCACACTTAAGTGGTCTCGTTTTCACAACATCACCGCACGGCGAAAACCCGATATCCGGACAAACGGATAGGAGACAGACACGTGCGAAACGGACGGTTAGCTCACCTTCCGGAGTGTCACGGTCGGTATGCGGACACCTGAACGCAATAATCCGCTTGACACAAGCGAACAGCCCCTCTCCGCCACGGTGTACGTGACGGGAGGGGCTGCTGTGTTCCACGGTGTTTCAGCCAACGCACCGGGCGTCGGCCGGCCGCCCCCGCTGCGCTCGGGCGGACCGGGTTTCGCTACTTGCCGGACTTGGCGCGCGACGCGGTGCGCGAGCGCTCCTTCTGGTCCAGGACGACCTTGCGGATGCGGACAGCCTCCGGGGTCACCTCGACGCACTCGTCGTCGCGGCAGAACTCCAGGGACTGCTCCAGGGAGAGCTTGCGCGGCGGCACCACGTTCTCGGTGTTGTCCGCCGAAGCCGCACGCATGTTGGTGAGCTTCTTCTCCTTGGTGATGTTCACGTCCATGTCGTCGGAGCGCGAGTTCTCGCCGACGATCATGCCCTCGTACACCTCGGTGCCGGGTTCGGTGAACAGGACACCGCGCTCCTGCAGGTTGATCATCGCGAACGGCGTGACCGAACCCGCGCGGTCCGCGACCAGCGAACCGTTGTTGCGGGTCACCAGCGGGCCGAACCACGGCTCGTGGCCCTCGTGGATCGAGTGGGCGATGCCGGTGCCGCGCGTGCCCGTCAGGAACTCCGTACGGAAGCCGATGAGGCCGCGCGACGGGACGACGAACTCCATGCGGACCCAGCCGGAGCCGTGGTTCGACATGTTGTCCATCCGGCCCTTGCGGACGCCCATGAGCTGCGTGACCGCGCCCATGTGCTCCTCGGGGACGTCGATCGTCATGCGCTCGACCGGCTCGTGGACCTTGCCGTCGATCTCCTGCGTGACCACCTGCGGCTTGCCGATGGTCAGCTCGAAGCCCTCGCGGCGCATCTGCTCGACCAGGATGGCGAGCGCGAGCTCACCGCGGCCCTGGACCTCCCAGGCGTCGGGACGCTCGGTGTCGAGGACACGGAGCGAGACGTTGCCGACCAGCTCGCGTTCGAGGCGGTCCTTGACCTGGCGGGCGGTGACCTTGCGGTCCTTGACCGCGGACTTGGCGTCCGCGCCCTTGCCGCTGCCGCCGCGGCCGACCATCGGGGAGGTGTTCGTACCGATGGTCATGGAGATCGCCGGCTCGTCCACCGAGATCAGCGGAAGCGCGATCGGGTTCTCCGGGTCGGCCAGGGTCTCGCCGATCATGATGTCGGGGAAACCGGCGACCGCGCAGATGTCACCCGGGCCCGCCACCTCGGCCGGCTTGCGGGTGAGCGCCTCGGTCATCATCAGCTCGGTGATGCGGACGTTGGAGATCGTGCCGTCACGCTTGATCCACGCGACCGTCTGGCCCTTGCGCAGCTCGCCCTGCTCGACGCGGACCAGCGCGATACGACCGAGGAAGTTGTCGGCGTCCAGGTTGGTGACGTGCGCCTGGAGGGGGGCCTCCTCGTCGTACACCGGGGCCGGGACGTGCTCCAGGATGGTGGAGAAGAACGGCTCCAGGCTGTCGCTGTCCGCGGGGACGGTGCCGTCCTCCGGCTTGGTCAGCGAGGCCACGCCGTCACGGCCGCAGGCGTAGACGATCGGGAACTCGATCTGGTCCTCGTCCGCGTCCAGGTCCAGGAAGAGGTCGTACGTCTCGTTGACGACCTCGTCGATCCGGGAGTCCGGGCGGTCGGTCTTGTTGATGCAGAGGATGACCGGCATCTTCGCCTGCAGGGCCTTGCGCAGGACGAAACGGGTCTGGGGCAGCGGACCCTCGGAGGCGTCCACCAGCAGGACGACGGCGTCCACCATCGACAGACCGCGCTCGACCTCGCCACCGAAGTCGGCGTGGCCGGGGGTGTCGATGATGTTGATCGTGATCGGGGCCCCCCCGTCCTTGGGGTGGTACTTCACCGCCGTGTTCTTGGCGAGGATCGTGATGCCCTTCTCACGCTCCAGGTCGTTCGAGTCCATCATGCGGTCGTCGAGGTGCTGGTGGGCGGCGAAGGCACCGGCCTGCTTGAGCATGGCATCGACGATGGTCGTCTTGCCATGGTCGACGTGGGCGACGATGGCGACGTTACGGATGTCGTGGCGCGTGGGCACTTCGGCGCTTCTCCCGGGATCGTGGATGGCGTCGCGTACGGTCCGGCACGCGCGCCTCGACCGGGCGGAAAACCTGCCACGGCCTTACCCCATGGTACGTCGCGCAGCGGGAACCGCCTGCCGGGGGGTCTGTCAAGGGGCCGGACGACTGAGGAGGGGCACGCGCGGGGTGGGGTGTGCGAGCCCTCGGTCCGACCAGTATTCACACGGGTCAATGGGTAGGAACGACCTTGCCCGCCGGGGATCCGGCGGGCAAGGAACTTGAGTCACTTCTGAGGTTGTGACCCGCGCGTCAACCTGACAGTCCCCCCTTTGTCACCACTTCTTCTCCCGCCGCACTTCTCCTGCCGCGGCACTCCTCCTGCGCGCTACTTCTTCCCGCCCTTGGCGGCCCGCGCCTTCTTCCAGCCGATGTCCTGGTAGCGGGGGGCGCCCAGGCCGAAGGCTCCGGCGTTGGCCAGGGCGGGCTTGACGGCCACCAGCTCCGGCCGCTGGAAGAGGGGGATCGACCCGGCGGCGGCCCAGATCCGGGCGTCCGCCTTGCGGACCAGCTCGCGGGACTGCTCCTCGTCCAGCTCACCCACGGCCTGGTCGAACAACTGGTCGATGTGGTCGGTGCCGACCCGGGTGTAGTTCTGTTCGACGAGGAGCGAGCCGTCGGCGGCCGGCTCCGGCTTGGCGAAGATGGGGCGGGCGTCGGTGGCCGGGTAGGCGCTCGCGGGCCAGGAGTAGAGCGCCAGGTCGTACTGGCCCGACGCGATGTGGTCCTTGAAGAAGCTGTCGTCGGCCACCTTGGTGATCTCGGTCCGCACGCCGACCTTCCGGAGCATCTGGCTGATGCTCTCGCCGACCGCGCGCAGCGACTCCGAGCCCGGGCCCGCCGGGAGGACGAAGCGCAGGTTCAGCGCCTTTCCGTCCTTGGCCAGCATGGCGCCGGACGTACGGGCCGCCCGCTCGGCCGGGGCCGGGGTGCCCTTCGTCGGCTCCGCGGACTCCCCGTCGCGGGCCGGGGCGCGCTTGCCGTCGTCGGCGCCGTCGGCCGCGTCGGCCTGGGCGAGGAGGGCGGCCTTCTGCTCGGCCGCGAAGGGGGCCGGGGCCAGGACCGGCGAGACGGGCTCCGGCCGGGCGCCCGGGGCGAAGGCGTCGGCGTCGACGATCTCGCCGTCGGGGTGGGCCGGTCCGCCGGGCAGGTGTGCCCCGGCGGGGTCCTCGGCGCGGGCGCCCCGTACGCCGGCGGCCGCGGCGGCGCGGGCCGCCGGCGAGAGGTTCGCGGTCGCCGAGCGCAGGTCGCCGTTGCGCCCGTCGTCCTGGCCGACGATGTAGAGGCCGTCGTTGCCGGTGCCCGGCCCGGACGGCGTCTTGCCGTCGTCCTGCGCCCCGTCCTCGGCCTCCGGGCCCGCCTTGGCGCCGGCGGGCTCGGTGATCCTGCCGCCGGGGCGCCAGCCCGCGTCCGCGAGCAGCGCGCGGGCCGCCCGGGCGTCCTGGCCGCCGAGGGCGTTGCTGTTGTCGGAGTACGCCTGCTGCCCGGCGAGCGCCACATGGCTGCCGACCGGCTTGGCGGGCAGGCCGAGCGGCTTGAGCACGATGTCGGCCAGCGCCTTGCGGTCCAGGGCGCGGGCCACGGCCCGGCGCACGCGCTCGTCCGCCAGCGGTCCGGAGGCCCCGTTCAGGGCGAGCTGGGTGTAGGCCGGCTCCAGGGACTTGCGGACCGTGAAGGTCCGCAGGGCGGCCTGCTCGTCGGCGTAGCGTTTCACCGACTCGACGTGCTTGCGGCGCTTCTCCCTCTCCGCCTCGGCCTTGTCCTCGTCCGCGCCGAAGGCGACGGCCCAGGAGAGCGTGGCCTGCGCGGGCGTCAGCGCGGCGCCCGGCCCGTGGGCGGGCGCCCCGCCCGCGCCCGCGGCGCCCCGCTTCGCGGCCTCGCGGCGGGCCAGGGCGATCCGCTCGGCGCCGTTGCGGTCGATCTCCGCCAGGTCGACGCGGCCCGCGGCGAGCGCCGACGGCCGTTCGGCCCGGGGCACCGCCGCCAGCACCAGCGTGTCCAGCTTGGCGGGCCGCCCCCACCAGCGCGGGTTGCGGGTCAGGGTCGCGGTGCCGGTCTTCTTGTCGACCGCCCCGAGCGCGAAGGGGCCGGCGGTGGCCTTGAGGGTGCCCCGGGCGCCCTCGTTGAAGGCGTCCGGGGTGCCGGTGACCTGCTTGGGGTAGAGCGGGCTGAAGAGGGAGCGCCAGTCGGCGTAGGGCTTGGCGAAGGTGACCTTGACCTCCAGGTCCGTCTTGCCCCGCTCGATCTTCTCGATCCGCTCGTAGCCCGCGTTGCGCGCGGTCCAGTACGCCGAGTCCTTGCCGCTCAGCGCCCGCCACTGCGCGACGAAGTCGGCGGCGCCGATCTCGCGGCCGTCACTCCACACCGCCTGCTGGTTCAGCTTGTACAGGACGACCTGCTTGGGCTCCCGCTCGACGATCCGGGCCTTCTCCAGGTAGTCCGGATCGGCCACGGGGCGCCCCTTGGCGTCCAGGACGAACAGGTGCGGCAGCACGGCCCCGGCGATCCGCGCCGTCGCGGCGTCGGCGTCGGCCTGGAAGGTGTTCAGCGTCTGGGGGAGGGCGTCCACGGCCCAGCGCAGCACGCCCCCGTCGGCGACCCTGTCGCGGGCGGTCGTCGCGATGTCCGGTCCGGCCGCGGCCGGACCGCCCTCGTCGTCACCCGCGCCGCAGCCCGTGAGCAGCGGCAGCGCGAGGACTCCCGAGGTCAGGAGCGCCAAGGACCTGCGCCTTCTCTGGGACATGGGTGGTACCTCCGGGGCGGGGCGTGGGGGAAGCATGATCACGTCCGGCGCTATATGGAGCTGATCACACCGGTTGCCGGAAACCCACTGAAAGCGAAGCCCCGCCGCACCCCCCGCAGCCGGTTCGCGCCACGCCGCGAACCCCACCCGTGCGGACCAATGCCGCTCGCGCGGCCGTTGGCCGATTCCTCGGAGGGTGGCTGAGAATGGGGGGTGGGGAGGGGCGCACGATTCAGGCCTGCGCGCCCGCAATAGCTGCGCGTCCCTTCACAACCGGGGATGTGAGGCGCGACACTCGCAGGCGCACATGAGCGTTGCCACCGCACCCCCCGCGGAAGTGAGGGCGGATCATGTCCCTGCAAGACGAGCTGGACGCCGTACGGCGCCACCTGGACGAGCTGACGCGCACGGTCGAGCGACTGGAGCGGGAGGCCGGCGGCAGGAGACCGGCGGCCGCCGCACCGGGGCCCGAGCCGGCGCCGGTCCGGATGGTGACCGTCCCGGACACGCCGTACGACAGCACGCTGTGGACCGACTCGGACGACGAGGGCCTGGGCGCCCGCGACCGTCGCGCCCCCTGACGGGGCAGGTCCCGGCCCCGACGTCCACGCGCCACCCATCGGGCCCGGCCGCCCACGCGGCCGGGCCTCCTGGGCCACCCCTCATCACTCCACCCGGAGTCCCCTTTGGCCACAGGCACGGAACGACCCCAGCGGCGGCCCGGCGGCGTCCACGACGCCTCCCGGGCCGCGATCACTGCCAGGCACCTGCGGACCGACCGGTGGTGGCTGGCCCCCGCCGGCACCGCGGCCGGGCTGCTCGCCTTCATCGTGTACTCGACCTGGCGGGCCTTCGCGAACGCCGACTACTACGCGGCCCCGTACGTCTCCCCGTTCTACTCCCCCTGCCTCGCCGAGAACTGCCAGGAGATGCGCGGCGGCCCCAACTGGGACCTCGTCGGCAGCTGGTGGGGCCTGTCCCCCGCCCTGCTCATCCTGGTCTTCCCGCTCGGCTTCCGACTCACCTGCTACTACTACCGCAAGGCCTACTACCGGGCGTTCTGGGCGTCGCCGCCCGCCTGCGCCGTCGCCGAGCCGCACACGAAGTACACCGGCGAGACCCGTTTCCCGCTGGTCTTCCAGAACATGCACCGGTACTTCTTCTACGCGGCGGTCCCGGTCGCGGGCATCCTCACCTACGACACGGTGCTGACCTTCCGCGACGAGCACTACGAGTGGGGCCACATGGGCCTCGGGACGCTGCTGTTCCTGGTCAACGCCGTGCTGATCTGGGCCTACACGCTGTCCTGCCACTCCTGCCGGCACATCATGGGCGGCCGGCTCAGGCACTTCTCGAAGCACCCGGTGCGCTACCGGCTGTGGGGGTGGGTCAGCCGGCTCAACACCCGCCACATGCGGCTCGCGTGGGCCTCGCTGATCAGCGTCGCCGCGTGCGACCTCTACGTCTACCTGCTGGCCACCGGCGCCTTCACCGACCCGAGGATCTTCTGACATGGCTCAAGTCGACCGGCAGCAGTGGGACGTGGTCGTGGTCGGTGCGGGCGGCGCCGGCCTGCGGGCCGCGATCGAGGCACGCGAACAGGGCGCGCGTACCGCCGTGATCTGCAAATCCCTCTTCGGCAAGGCCCACACCGTGATGGCGGAGGGCGGGATCGCCGCCTCCATGGGCAACGTCAACGAGGGCGACAACTGGCAGGTGCACTTCCGGGACACCATGCGCGGGGGCAAGTTCCTCAACCAGTGGCGGATGGCCGAGCTGCACGCGAAGGAGGCCCCGGACCGGGTCTGGGAGCTGGAGACCTGGGGCGCCCTCTTCGACCGGACGCCCGACGGGAGGATCTCCCAGCGCAATTTCGGCGGGCACGAGTACCCGCGTCTGGCGCATGTGGGCGACCGCACCGGCCTGGAGCTGATCCGCACCCTCCAGCAGAAGATCGTGGCCCTGCAGCAGGAGGACTTCGCGCGGTACGGGGACTACGAGGCCCGGCTCAAGGTCTTCCAGGAGTGCACCGTCACCAGGGTCCTCAAAACCGGTTCCGGCAGCGGCTCCGACACGGAGTCCCGCGTGTCCGGCGCCTTCTGCTACGAGCGCGAGTCCGGCCGCTTCTTCGTCCTGGAGGCCCCGGCGGTCGTGCTGGCCACGGGCGGGATCGGCAAGAGCTTCAAGACCACGTCCAACTCCTGGGAGTACACGGGCGACGGGCACGCGCTGGCCCTGCTCGCGGGCGCCCCGCTGCTGAACATGGAGTTCGTCCAGTTCCACCCCACCGGCATGGTCTGGCCGCCGTCCGTGAAGGGCATCCTCGTCACGGAGTCGGTGCGCGGCGACGGCGGAGTGCTGCGCAACAGCGAGGGCAAGCGGTTCATGTTCGACTACGTCCCGGACGTGTTCAAGGAGAAGTACGCGGAGTCCGAGGAGGAGGGCGACCGCTGGTACGAGGACCCGGACCGCAACCGGCGTCCGCCCGAACTGCTGCCGCGCGACGAGGTGGCGCGGGCCATCAACGCCGAGGTGAAGGCGGGCCGGGGCTCCCCGCACGGCGGGGTGTTCCTGGACGTGTCCACACGGATGCCGGCCGAGCGGATCAAGCGGCGGCTCCCGTCGATGTACCACCAGTTCAAGGAGCTGGCGGACGTGGACATCACCGCGGAGCCGATGGAGGTCGGCCCCACCTGCCACTACGTGATGGGCGGGATCGCCGTCGACTCCGACACCGCCGCCACCGTCGGGGTGCCGGGACTCTTCGCGGCCGGCGAGGTCGCGGGCGGCATGCACGGTTCGAACCGGCTCGGCGGGAACTCCCTCTCCGACCTGCTGGTCTTCGGCCGGCGGGCCGGGCTGCACGCCGCCGGGTACGCGGCCTCGTCGGCCGACCGCCCGGCCGTGTCCCCGGCGCAGATCGACGAAGCGGCCGCGGAGGCGCTGGCTCCGTTCCATGCCGCCGAGGGCGCGGAGAACCCGTACACCCTGCACCAGGAGCTCCAGACCACCATGAACGACCTGGTGGGCATCATCCGGCGCGAGGGCGAGATGGCGCAGGCCCTGGAGAAGCTGGCAGGACTGCGGGAGCGGGCCGCGCGGGCCGGCGTCGAGGGGCACCGCCAGTTCAACCCGGGCTGGCACCTGGCGCTGGACCTGCGGAACATGCTGCTGGTCAGCGAGTGCGTGGCCCGCTCGGCACTGGAGCGCACCGAGAGCCGCGGCGGCCACACCCGGGAGGACCGCCCGTCGATGGAGCGCAGCTGGCGGCCGGTGAACCTGCTGTGCCGGCCGGTGGAGCCGGCGCCGTCCGACCCCGCGGCCGACCGGATCGCCCTGGTCCGGACCCGCACCGAGCCCATCCGCCCCGACCTGCTCGCGCTGTTCGACAAGGAAGAGCTGGTCAAGTACCTCGCCGAAGAGGAGCTCTACGAGTGACTACCTACGACGCACGCTTCCGGATCTGGCGGGGCGACGCCGAGGGCGGGGAACTGCGGGACTTCACCGTCGAGGTGCACGACGGCGAGGTGGTGCTGGACATCGTCCACCGGCTCCAGGCGACGCAGGCCTCGGACCTCGCGGTGCGCTGGAACTGCAAGGCAGGCAAGTGCGGCTCGTGCAGCGCCGAGGTCAACGGCCGGCCCCGGCTGATGTGCATGACGCGGATGTCGACCTTCGAGCGGGCCGAGACGATCACGATCACTCCGCTGCGCGCCTTCCCGGTCGTCCGCGACCTGGTCACGGACGTGTCCTTCAACTACCGCAAGGCGCGCGAGGTGCCGGCCTTCGTGCCGCCGGAGGGGGTGGCCCCGGGCGCGTACCGGATGCAGCAGGTGGACGTGGAGCGCTCACAGGAGTTCCGCAAGTGCATCGAGTGCTTCCTGTGCCAGGACACCTGCCACGTGGTGCGTGACCACGAGGAGAACAAGGAGGCCTTCGCGGGGCCGCGCTTCCTGATGCGGGTGGCCGAGCTGGACATGCACCCCCTGGACGCGGCGGCGGAGGCGGGGCTGGACCGCAAGCGCACGGCCCAGGAGGAGCACGGGCTGGGCTACTGCAACATCACCAAGTGCTGCACGGAGGTCTGCCCCGAGGGAATCAAGATCACGGACAACGCGCTGATCCCGTTGAAGGAGCGGGCGGTGGACCGCACGTACGACCCGCTGGTCTGGCTGGGCAGCAGGATCGGCCGCCGTTCGGCCCGGTAGGCGGGCGGCGGGCGGCTCCGGGTGCGAGGGGAGGAATGCCCCCATACTCTCCGAATTGTGATTTCGCCGAGAAGCAGGACGCAACGGCGCACCGCCGCCGGCGTATCCGTACGGGCCGCGCTCGCCCTGGCCGCCGGGCTGCTGGTGCTCGGCGGCCCGGCGCCGGCCGGTGCGCCGCCCGCCCGGGCCGACGATCCGGTCGACCTCGCGCGGCAGGGGCAGATCACCGACCGGGTCGGCGCGCTCGGCGACCGGAGGGCCGCCGTCACCGACGCCCTCGACAGGCTGTACGCCGACCGGCGGATCCAGCTCTTCGTGGCCTATGTGCGCGACTTCTCCGGCCGCTCCGCCCAGAGCTGGGCCGACGCCACGGCGGAGAAAAACGGCCTCGGCCAGAACGACGTCCTGCTGGCCGTCGCGACCGGTGCCCGCCAGTACGCCTATTCGGCCGCCGTCGACTCCGGATTCACCGAGGAGCAGCTCGCGGAGGTGGCCCGTACGGCTGTCGAACCGGCGCTGCGGCAGAACGACTGGGCCGGCGCGGCGATCGGCGCCGCGAACGGCTACGCCGCCGTCCTCGGCGGGCAGCCCGTACCGGTACCCGCCGTCACCCCCGGCCCGCCCGACCCGGGCGGCGCGGGCGGCGCGGCGGGCGGCGGGAGCGGGGCCGGGGACTTCGTGCTCCCCGTGGTCGCCGTCGGCGCGGCCGGCGCCCTCGGGGCGTACGCCTACACCCGCCGCAAGCGCGGGGGCGGCGACGGACGCGGTACGGCGACCGGGCAGGGCTGGGGCGACGGCGGCGGGGCGCCGACGACCCGGCTGCCGCTGCCGGAACTCGACGCCGGGGCCAAAGAACTGCTGGTGGAGACCGACGACGCGGTGCGCACCAGTACCGAGGAACTCGGTTTCGCCTCCGCGCAGTTCGGTGAGGAAACGGTCGGGCCGTTCACGCGGGCGCTGGAATTCGCGAAGGACGAGCTGACCCATGCCTTCCGGCTGCGCCAGCAGCTCGACGACGCCTACCCGGAGGACGACGCCACCCGGCGCCGGATGCTCGACGAGATCGTCGCCCGCTGCACCGAGGCCAACCGGCGGCTCGACTCCGAGTCGGCGGCCTTCGACCGGTTGCGGGACCTGGAGAAGAACGCCCCGCAGGCTCTGGCGACCGTCGAGGAGCACTTCCGGGCCCTGTCCGGGCGCACCACCACCGCGGAGGCGACCCTGACCGCGCTGACGGGCCGGTACGCGGACTCGGCGTCCGCGCCCGTCGCCTCCAACGCCGGGCAGGCCGAGGACCGGCTGCTCTTCGCGACGACCAGCCTCCAGCAGGCCCGCGCGGCCCTCGACAGCGGGGACAACGGCCGGGCCGCCGTGCACGTACGGGCCGCCGAGGGCGCGGTGGACCAGGCGGCGACCCTGGTCGACGCGGTCGAGCGGCGGGCGCAGGAGCTGGCGGAGGCGGCCGGCAGGCTGCCGGGCGCGGTGAACGAGACGGAGACCGACCTCGCGGACGCGCGCGGGCTGCTCAGCGGTACCGCGGAAGGCACCTCGACGGCGGACCTGAGCGGCCGGATCGGCCGGGCCGAGGCCGTACTGGCCGACGTACGGCAGGAGCAGACGGCCGGCCGGTACGACCCGATCGACGCCCTGCGGCGCGTGGAGGAGGCCGACGCGGCCCTCGACGAGGCGCTGGCCGGCGCGCGGGAGCGGGAGTCGGGCCGGCAGCGGGCCGTCGCCCTGCTCGACCAGGCCATGCTGTCGGCCCGCAGCGCGATCGGGGCGGCCGCCGACTACATCACCACCAGCCGGGGCGCGATCGGCAGCCAGGCCCGCACCCGGCTGGCCGAGGCCGGCCGCCGGCTGGAGCGGGCCGTGTCCCTGGCCGACGCCGACCCGGCGGGGGCCCTGGCGGAGGCCCAGCAGGCGGACGCGCTGGCCCGGCAGGCCCAGCAGCTGGCGGAGCAGGACGTACGGGGGTTCCAGGACCCCTACGGAGGCCGGCGCGCCGGCGGCGGCCAGGGCGGCGCGGTACTCGGCGGGATCATCCTCGGCGAGATCCTGCGCGGCGCCGGCCGGGGCGGCTTCGGCGGGGGCGGCGGCTTCGGCGGCTTCGGTGGAGGCGGCGGGCCCGGCTCCTTCGGCGGCGGCGGGACCCGCGGCCGGATGGGCGGCGGCGGCCGCTTCTGAACCGCGCCACCGTGAGAGACCCACCCCTCACCAGGAGATGACCGTCATGAGCAAGCAGACCATCCTCGGCCGCGTCACCCAGCTCGCCAAGGCCAACATCAACGCGCTGCTGGACCAGGCGGAGGACCCGCAGAAGATGCTGGACCAGCTGATCCGCGACTACACGAACAACATCTCGGAGGCCGAGCAGGCCGTCGCGACGACGATCGGCAACCTGCGGATGCTGGAGGCGGACCACAAGGAGGACGTGGAGGCGGCGGCCGAGTGGGGGGCGAAAGCCCTCGCGGCGAGCAGGAGGGCGGACGAGCTGCGGACGGCGGGGACGGCGGGGGCCGGGGCGGGGGACGCCGGGAGCGCCGACAAGTTCGACAACCTCGCGAAGGTCGCCCTGGGCCGGCAGATGCAGTCGGAGAAGGAGGCCAGGACGGCGGAGCCGACGATCGCCGCCCAGACCGCGGTCGTGGACAAGCTCAGGTCGGGCCTGGACTCGATGAAGGACAAGCTGACGGAGCTCCGGGCCAAGCGGGACGAGCTGGTGGCCCGCGCCCGGACGGCGCAGGCGCAGAACACGATGCTGGACGCGGTGAAGAGCATCGACGTCATGGACCCGACGAGCGACCTGAACCGCTTCGAGGAGAAGGTCCGCCGGGAGGAGGCGATGGCCCTGGGCAAGCAGGAGCTGGCGGCGTCCTCGCTGGACGCGCAGTTCGAGTCCCTGGAAGACCTGGGCAAGGCCTCGGAGATCGAGGCCAGGCTCGCGGCCCTCAAGCAGAACCGCGCGGCCTGACCCCTCCCGGGCGGGGGCCGTCAGCCGTACATGCTCAGCAGCTGCTCCGCCGACAGCTCGGCCACGGCCTCCACCGCCGCCCCCGGCAGCGGCAGTTCGAACCACACCGTCTTCCCCCGGTGGGTCCGCCGGGTGCCCCAGCCGGCCGACAGCAGGCCCACCAGCTGGAGCCCCCGCCCGCCCTCGTCGGTGTCACGGGCCCGCCGCCGGCGCGGCTGCGCCAGGTTGGCGTCCCACACCTCGCACACCAGCGTCCGGTCCAGCAGCAGCCGCAGCCGGATCTCGCCCTCCCCGTACCGCAGGGCGTTGGTCACCAGCTCGCTGACCAGCAGCTCGGTGGTGTCCAGCAGCCCCTCCAGGCCCCAGGCCGGCAGCTTGGTCCGCGCCAGCTCCCGCGCCCGCCCCACCGAGCGGGCCTCGCGCGGCAGTTGCCAGTCCCCCACCGCGTCCTGCGGCAGCCCCTGCACCCGGGCCATGAGCAGCGCGATGTCGTCCTCCCCGTGCCGGGTGTCCAGCGTGTTCAGCACGTGGTCGCACACGTCCTCCAGCGGCCGGACCGGATCCGTCAGCGCCTCGCGCAGCCCGCGCAGCCCCTCCTCCAGGGGGTGGTCGCGCGACTCCACCAGCCCGTCCGTGTACAGCGCCAGCAGCGCGCCCTCCGGCAGGTCCACCTCGACCTCCTCGAAGGGCTCGCCGCCCACCCCGAGCGGCATTCCGGGCGGGACCTCCAGCAGCAGCGCGGGCCTCGGCTCCCCGCTCTCGTCCGGCGGTTCCACCAGTACGGGCGGCATGTGGCCCGCGTTGGCGATCGTGCAGCGCCGCGTCACCGGGTCGTAGACCGCGTACACGCAGGTGGCGAGGTACACCTCCGAGCGGTCCGCGTCACGGGAGTGCAGCGCGGCGCGCGAGGCCTGCTGGGATCCGCCGGGGGCGCCGAGCCCCCGGGCGATCTCGTCCAGCGCGGTCAGCACCTCCGCCGGTTCGAGGTCCAGCAGCGCGAGGGTCCGTACGGCGGTCCTCAGTTCGCCCATCGCGACGGCGGCCCGCAGCCCGCGGCCCATCACGTCGCCGACGACCAGCGCCGTACGGTGGCCGGGCAGCTCGATGACGTCGAACCAGTCCCCGCCGACCTCGGTGGCGGCGTTCCCCGGCAGGTAGCGGCAGGCGATGTCCAGCCCCGCCGCCTCCGGGTCGCCGGGGGGCAGCAGGCTCCGCTGCAGTATCAGCGCCCGCTCGTGCTCGCGCCGGTACAGCCGCGCGTTGTCGATGCAGACGGCCGCCCGCGCGGCCAGCTCCACGGCGACGGCCCGGTCGCGCTCGCCGAAGGGCTCGCTGCCCTTGGTACGCGAGAACTGCGCGAGCCCGACCACCGTGTCGTGGGCGACCATCGGCACGACCAGCGTGGACTGCACGAGGTCCTCCGGCCCGCCGCCCTCGATCAGCCGGGGCCGCGCGGTGCGCAGCGCGAGCGCGCCGGGGGACGCCGCCGGGTAGCGGTGGATCTCCCCCACGCAGACCAGCGCATCCGGCCCCGACAGCGGGGCGTCGGAGACGGCCGAGGAGAAGGCGACCCGGCGCAGCGGCGCGGAGGGCCTGCGGCCGGAGCCCTGTCCGGGCGGCAGCGACGGCACCCCGGGGCCCTGCGGCCGGGCGGGGCGGTCGTCGTCGCCGAGCAGCAGCCCCTGGTACAGGTCGACGGCGGCCAGGTCGCAGAAGCCGGGCACGGTCACGTCGAGGAGTTCCCGGGCCGTGGTCTCCAGGTCGAGGGAGTTCCCGATGCGGTGCCCGGCCTCGTTGAGCAGGGCGAGGTTGCGGCGGACGCCGGCGGCCTCACGGGCGGCGAGGTGGCGGCGGGTGACGTCGGTGCCGATGCCGGCGACGCCGATGGGCCGGCCGGTGCCGCCGTGCACGCGGTAGAGGTTGATCGACCAGTGGCGGTCGTCGCGGCTGCGCGGGGTGGCACCGGTGATCCGCAGATCGGTGACGGACTCCCCAGTCTCCAGTACCCGGCGCAGCGCGTCGGCCATCCGGTCGGCCTCGTGCGCGGGCAGGTAGTCGTGGACGGTGCGGCCCCGGTGCTCCTCGGCGGCGCCGCCGAAGACGGCGGCGAAGCGGCGGTTGGCCCGCTGCACGGTGAGGTCGGTTCCGAAGAGCAGGAAGCCGAAGGGCGATTGACCGAATATGGCCTGTGAGGCCGCCAGATCGGATTCGATGCGACGCAGCGCGCGGACGTCGACGACGACGCAGAGCGCGGCCCGCTCGGCGGCTTCGGTCTGGGTGGGCATCACATAGATCTCGGCCACTCCGTGCGCGCCGCCCCCGCCCGGGACACGGAAGGGGATCAGGCCCGTCCATTCCTTGCCGTCGAGGATCTCGGCGACCCTGCGGTGCCCGTCGGCCCGCAGCTCGGGCGGCATGAAGGCGTCGACCGGGTCCCGGCCCACCGCCTGGGCCGAGGTCAGGCCGAAGAGCTCCTCGGCGCGCAGGCTCCACTGATCGATGAGCCCGTCCGGCCCGATCGAGAAGGATGCGACCTTTATGTAGTCATATATCGAGCCAGGTGGACTGCTGTGCCACAGGGTCTCGTGCCATGTCTCGCGAGGCACGTCGTCCCGATGTGCCTGCGCAGGTATCTCGCTCACGCGACCGTCCCCTCCAGCTCACCGCAACCGGACCGGCCATGACCGAAGTATTCAGCACCACGGCCCCGGACGGCACGGCGTTCACGATCACAGCACGGTCTCGTTCGTTTCGAGCCATGTCACGTGATCTCCCCCGGACTCCGCCCGAGGGCCTCCCCGCCACCCTTCCTCTTGTTACTCACCAGGAAGAGCCAACTCGAACCACACAGTCTTGCCCGACTTCCCGTGCCGGGTCCCCCAGCGCTGGGAGGAGGCGGCGACGAGATGGAGCCCGCGGCCTCCCTCGTCGTCGGCTTCCGCGACGCGTTCGCGGGGCGGATCCGGAAGGGGATCGGAGACCTCCACGCGGAGGGCGGCGGCGCCCGGTGTGCTGCCGGGGGCCGGTTTCGGCCGTACCAGGCGGACTCCGATGGGACCCGAGGCGTAGCGCAGGGAGTTCGTGACGAGCTCGCTGACCAGCAGGACGGTCACATCGCCGACGGCTTCGAGGCCCCAGGCGTGCAGGGTGCCGCGGACGGCGTGGCGGGCGGTGCGGACGGCACCGGGCTCGGCGGGGAACGCCCACTCGGCGGTTTCGCCGTCTGTGTCGATCACGCCGATCACTTCCCGGGCCAGCGGTGACCCCAGTCCGGTTCGTCGGTGACGAAAAGAGGACGAGATAGGGATTAATGGGGGCATACCCGATAATCAAGGCGTCGTACCACCCCGTCCCCCACCACCGGCGCACTGTGGCACAGACGGCCTACACCGCGCGCGTCATGCGCCCCCGCGCAGCCGCAGGCGCCGTCCGGCCTCGGCGACCGCGGGCCGGTCCTGGTCGAGCCAGTCCACCGACTCCAGTTCCTCCGGCGTGAGCCAGCGCAGCTCGTCGTGGTCCTCCAGCGGGGCCGGCACCCCGGAGAGCAGCCGCGCGGTCCACACGTGCAGGACGAGACCGGGCTTGAGCGGCCACTCGCCCGGGATCCGCTCCAGCGGCTCCGTCTCCACGCCGAGCTCCTCGCGCAGCTCGCGCACCAGCGCGTCGGGGACGGACTCCCCCGGCTCGGTCTTGCCGCCCGGCAGCTCCCAGCGCCCGGCGAGCTCCGGCGGCGCACTGCGGCGGGCGGCCAGCAGGCGGCCGTCATGACAAAGGGCTCCGCCCACGACCACGCGTACAGTCATGGGCAGAGCCTATGCCGCGCCGACGGGGGAGCCGCGGCGCTCAGTTCGTCGTGGCGGTCTGACCGATCCGCTCGACCCAGTAGAGCTGCTTGTGTCCTCTGTCCTCAAGGCTGTCGGCGACCTTCTGGGCCTCGGCCCGGGTGGAGTACCGGCCCACCCGGTAGCGGTTGCCGTTGTCGTCCTGACGTATGACCAGCCACGAGAGCAGGGCACCGCTTTCGTTCATCGCGTTTCACCCTCCGCCGACGTACCTGCCCGGGAAACCGCAGTGCGCATATGCCCGACCTTACGCCCGACCTTTACTGAGCGGATACGGTTTTTCACGAAGAGGTACCCCACGGCGTACGCATCCGGCCATGCGTACGAGAGGGACGCGCGCGCCGGTTCAGCTCCGGCGCACGGAGGGCGGCAAAAGCGCCGGCACACCGCCCTCGGAGCCGTACGGGGGCCGTTCGCGCTGGTCGGGTCGCGGGGGCGGCAAAGGGAACAGACCGGTCCGGACCGGACGGAGTCGCCCACGATGCCGGGGAGTTCGTACGCCGTTTCGCCGGCGGTTCGGATGTGCGGGGCGGCAACGTCCGCGACGGCCACGGCCGGGCGTCGGGTGCGCTCGCCCGGACGGGTGGCGCTTCCCCCTGGTCAGCCCGGTGCGCGAGGGCCGCCGACGGAGGGCGGGCCGGTCGCGGCGGGGGTTGGGGAGGCCGGGGCGCATCCGCCGGACGAGCCGGAGGAGGCGGGCGCCGGGGCGGCGGCGGCGATCACCATCGCGCCGAAACCGGCCGGGTCGACGGCGCGGCGCCGGCCCGCTCGGGACGCGGGACGGGGCGGCGGCACCCGCCGCACCCGGCGGGGCGCGCGGCCCGGCGCAGGGCGCACGGCGCGACGCGGGCCGCCGTCCGTGACCGCCCGTCACCTCGCGCTCGGCCGCGGCGGTTGCGGCGGTTGCGGCGGTTGCGGCGGTTGCGCCCCCCGGTTACCGCACCGGGAGGTGGTACGCCAGGCGGTAGCGGTCCGCCGGAACCACTACGTCGGCCGTCTCGACAGCCCTGCCGGAGGCGAAGTAGGTACGGCCGATCACGAGCACCACATGGCCCGGGACCCCGCCGAGGAGCATGATCTCCTCCGCCAGGCCGGGCCGCGCGCCGACCTCCTCCACCACGTTGTCCACGACCACGTCGATGGCCGCCATCCGGTCAACCACCCCGGAGCCGCCCAGGGGGCCCTCCTCCGGGAGCATCACCGGGGTCCGGCCGGTCACGGCGAGCGGCTCCCAGGAGGTCGAGAGCATCATGGCCTCGCCCGCGTCGCGGAAGACGTACCGCGTCCGCATCACCCGGTCGCCCGGCTCGATGCCGAGGCGTTGCGCGATCTCGGCCGGCGCGCACGCCTGCTCGCTGTTCGACTCCCAGGTGCCGCGCGCGCCCGAGTCGGACTGCTCCTGCCGGAAGGGCGTGGAGGTGCCCCCTGTGCGGTAGCCGGAACGCGCGACCCGGCGGGGGACGGGCTGCTCCCGTACGTACGTGCCGGAGCCGGACCGGCCCTCGACCAGCCCCTCCGCCATGAGGACCTTGCGCGCCTCCAGCGCTACGGTGTCGGAGACCCCGTACTCCTCCCGGATCCGGGCCTGGGAGGGGAGCCGCGCATGCGGGGGCAGAGAACCGTCGACGATCTTCCGTCGCAGATCCCCGGCCACTCTCAGATAGGCCGGCTGCTCACCGAAAGTCACTGGCTACTCCCATCAGGTTGACAGACAGCTACACCCTGGCAACCGACGGTTGTACATCGCAAGCAAGGGCCAGAGTTTCACCCGAAGTGATGAAGCCAGGTCACTCAAACCCGTTACCGCGCGTTACCCCGACGGACGACGTCACACCGCTTCGGTGGAGGGCCCCCGGCCGGGCTCCCCGCTCCGGCCGCCGCCCGGGGCGGTGGGGTCGACGGGCTCACCGGGGTCCCGCGGTTCGCCGGGGACGGTCGGGGACGGCTCCACCCACGGCGGCACCGTCGTCGACAGCCCGTACACCCCGCGCAGATCCCGCTCCGTCTGCCACGGCAGGGTGCCCGCCGCCCGCTCCCACCGCTCCTCGAACTCCTCGGCCGTGTGCGCCCGGGCGGCCCGCTGCCAGCCCGCACGGGCCGTCTCCAGCGCCTGGAGCTGCGCCTGGACCGCCTTCTCCAGCCCCGGCCGCGTGCGCTCGCGCTCCAGCGTCCGCGCCTCCTCGCCCAGCGCCGCGTACACCTCGCGCGCCCAGGCCCGGTGCTCGTCGAGCGCGTCGTCGACGTCGCCGTCCGGGGGCCGGCCGAGGACGAAGTCGACGGCGTTCGCCGCCCGCAGGAAGGCCGCCTGCTCCGGCCTCAGCGTGCCCGCGTCCCTGCGCAGGCTGCCGCGGCGCTCGCGCTCGGTGGTGCCGATCACGCACAGCAGCTGCCGGTCCCCCTGGCGCCAGGAGTCGCGCGAAGGCGCGAAGTAGTACATGTCGGCGTACGCGGGCAGGGCCCACGTGTCCATCGCGTACTCGTCCTGCGCCTTCCAGCAGACGTCCTCCAGCGCGCGGGCCGCCTCCGCCGTCCCGGGGCCGTGCGCGGGGCCCAGCCGCTCCGCACGGGTGACCTCGCCGTGGTGCGGGGAGGCGCAGTCGACCGCGTACATCAGGGGCCGGTCCTCCGACAGGTCCGCGCCCGGGACGTTGAAGCAGTCGCCGGCCCCGAGGTCGCCGATGTCCACGAGTACGCCCTCGACGCGGGTGTGCGCGCCCGCCCGGTCGAGCCGGTCGCCGACCGCCGCCACCACCCGCCCGGCGGTGAGGGCCAGTACGCCCGTCATCGCCACCGAGACGGCCAGGCCCGTGACCGCGAGGGCCCTGCCCCGCTCCCGCTTCCGGGCGATCTGCGCGAGGGCCACGACGGCGAGGACGACCCCCAGGGGCGGCAGGCACAGCAGGCCGACGAGGAGCGAGGCCGGCGCCAACCCGTTCAGCGGCGGCTGCGGCGGCCGCCCGTGTCCGGGCGGCGGACCCCACCCGTACTGCGGGGACGGCGGGGGCCAGGAGGGGCCCGGGCCGGGGGGCGGACTCGGCGGGGTGCTCACGGGGTGAGGGCTCCATCACGGGGAGTGCGAACGACTGCGCGAATAGTACGCAGCGGGGGCGACCGGTACGCCGGTCGCCCCCGCCTGTTCACCGCTCCGTGCACCGTGCCGGGCGTGGTGGTCCCGTGCGCCCGGCCGCGGCTACGGCCCTGTCGGTACGGTCAGTTCACCGCGCTCAGAACTGCAGCGCCCAGGAGTCGATCTTGCCGGTGTCGATGTTCGCGTTGTCGTTCACCCGGAGCTTCCAGACACCGTTGGCGACCTCCGCGGAGGCGTTCACGGTGAAGGTCCGGATGATGTTGTCCGCGCTGCCGCCGGACCGGTTGTGCAGGACGTACACGGTGCCGTCGGGAGCGACGAGGTCGACCTTGAGGTCACCGGTGTAGGTGTGCTTGATGTCGACCGGCACGCTCAGGGTCGCCGGGGCGTTGCCGGTGACGCCGCTGACGGTGATCGGGGACTCGACCGTGGCGTTGTCGTTGATCGCGTAGTCGGCGGTGTTCTCGAAGCGCTTCCCGGGCGGGGTGGTACCGCCGTCACCGATGTACAGCAGGCGGTTCGGGGAGCCGGTGCCCGGGCTGCCGACCACGTTCGGGGTGGCCGCGTTCACCAGGGCCGTGCCGACCTGGGCCGGGGTGCTGGCCGGGTTCTGCGAGAGGTAGACGGCGGCCGCGCCCGCGACGTGCGGGGAGGCCATCGACGTACCGGAGATGTTGTTCGTGGCGGTGTCGCTGGAGTTCCACGCCGACACGATGGAGGAACCCGGCGCGAAGATGTCCAGGATGGTGCCGAAGTTCGAGTAGCTGGCCTTGGCGTCGGTGCTGGTCGTGGCGCCGACGGTGATGGCCTCGGCGACGCGCGCCGGGGACTTGGTGTTGGCGTTGGTGGACTCGTTGCCCGCCGCCACCGCGTAGGTGATGCCGGCGGCTATGGAGTTGCGCACGGCCGCGTCCAGGGTGGCGTCGGCACCGCCGCCGAGCGACATGTTCGCCACGGCGGGCTTGACCGCGTTCTGGGTCACCCAGTCGATGCCCGCGACGACTCCGGCGGTGGTTCCCGAGCCGTTGTTGTCGAGCACGCGCACGCCGACGATCTTCGCCTTCTTGGCCACGCCGTACGCGCCGCCGCCGACGGTGCCGGCGACGTGGGTGCCGTGGCCGTGGCCGTCCTGGGCGGTGTTGTCGTTGTCGACGGCGTCGAAGCCGTAGGAGGCACGGCCGCCGAAGTCGCTGTGGGTGATGCGGACACCGGTGTCGATGATGTACGCCGTGACGCCCTCGCCGGCCTTGTCCGGGTAGGTGTAGCTCTGGTTCAGCGGCAGGGCCCGCTGGTCGATGCGGTCCAGGCCCCAGGACGGCGGGTTGGGCTGGGTGGCGTCGACGGTGAAGACGCGGTTCTGCGCGACCGACTTGACCGCCGGGTCGGCGGCGAGCTTCTTGGCCTGCGCCTCGGAGACCTCGACGGAGTAGCCGTTGAGGGCGGCGCTGTAGGTCTTGTCGATCTTCGCGCCGTACCGCTTGGCGACGGCCTTTCCGCTGTCCGAGGTGGACCGGGCGGCGGAGTCCTTCAGGGTCACGATGTAGCTGCCGGAGATGGAGCCGGCGGCGCCCGCGTTCTCGATGACGCCCTGGGCGCCGCTGTCGGCGGCCGAGGCGGGGAACGAGGCGGCCGCGCCGAGCGCGAGGGCGACGACGGCGGTCGCGCTGATGCCGGCGATTTTCCGGCGGGTGTGACGCATCACGGACATGTGAGGTGTCCTTCTCATAGGTGGTGCGCTGCGGGGGGTGAGGCGACCGCTTTAGGGCATGAGCATGACAATGCAGATGGCCCAACGGGCTGCCGCCACCGAAAGGTTGACCCACCCCGCCACCACTCACAAGAGGACGGCGGGGGCGTAACATCCCTGCCACACCCCGGCCATGATTGAGCAAAGGCGCTCCGCACATGACGCCCGCACTCCCCGGTTACGTCTGCGCGCGGGACGGCACCGGCGCGGACGTCCGCACGGCGCCCTGGTGCTGCCCGGTCCGCGGCGGGCCGTGGGACCTCGATTTCACGCCGGATCCGGCCACCGCCCTGGAACCGGCCACCGGCCCCCGCTCCCTGTGGCGGTACGCCCCCGCCCTCCCGCTGCCGGGGGCGTTCTCGGTATCCCTGGCGGAGGGCCACACTCCGCTGGTCCCGCTGACGGAGCGGATTCACGCCAAACTCGACTTCCTGATGCCGACCCTCTCCTTCAAGGACCGGGGAGCGGTGATGCTCGCGGAACTGGCCCGTCGGCTGGCCCCGGAGCGGGTGGTCGCGGACAGCAGCGGCAACGCGGGGCGGCGGTGGCGGCGTACTGCGCGCGGGCCGGGCTGGATTGTGAAATTTTCGTGCCTGAGGGCACGTCCGAGAGGAAGACCGACCGTATGCGGGCCCACGGCGCGGTCGTACGGGTGGTCCCGGGCGGCCGCGAGCCCGCCGCGGCGGCGGCGCGGGCGGCCGCCGACGAGCCCGGGGTCTTCTACGCGAGCCACGTGTTCAACCCGTACTTCCTCCACGGCACGAAGACGTACGTGTACGAGATCTGGGAGGAGTGGGGCGGACGCCTGCCGGAGGTCCTGGTGGTCCCCGTCGGCAACGGCACCCTGCTGCTGGGCGCCGCGCTGGCCGTGGCGGAGCTGTCCCGGCGCGGGGTCCGCCCGCCCGCGCTGATCGCGGTCCAGGCGGAGGCGGTGGCTCCGCTGGCGCGGGCGTTCGAGGCGGGGGCGCGGGACGCGGAGCCGGTCGAGCAGCGGCCGACCGCGGCCGAGGGGATCGCCGTCCCGGCGCCGCCGCCCGCCCGGCAGATCCTGGCGGCGGTCCGCGCGTCCGGCGGCACCTTCCTGACCGTCCCGGACGACCGACTCCGGGAGGCCCAGCGGGACCTGGCCCGCCGCGGCCTCGCGGCGGAACCCACGGCCGCGGCCTGCTGGGCGGCCGTGGGCCCCACAGCCCCCACCAACCCCCTCCAGGACCGCACAGCCGTCCTCCCCCTCTGCGGCGCAGCCCCCAAATAACCCCCCGCCGGCCACCTCCACCCCCACCCCGGCGGCGGCGACGGCCCCCGGCGGACACCCGCAGCCCCGCAGTCACCCCCTCAGCCCCGCCGGCGTTTGAGGCGCGGGAGCCAGGGGCGGAGCCCCAATCCCCAAGCCGCACAGGCCCCCCAGCCCGGCCCAGCACCCGAAGCCCCGCCGACACCCCCATCTCAACAGGCACTCCGAGCCCCGCAGTCACCCACAGCCCGCAGGCATCCCTGCCCCTACAGGCACTCCCAGCCCCGAAGTCACCCCTTCAGCCCCGCCGGCGTTTGAGGCGCGGGGGCCAGGGGCGGAGCCCCAACCTGAGCCGCACAGGCACCCCCAGCCCGGCCCGGCACCCGAAGCCCCGCCGACACCCCCATCTCAACAGGCACTCCCAGCCCCCGCAGTCACCCCCTCAGCCCCGCCGGCGTTTGAGGCGCGGGGGCCAGGGGCGGAGCCCCAATCCCTGAGCCGCACAGGCATTCCCAGCCCGGCCGGACACCCACAGCCCGTAGGCGCGCCCCGCCAGGCCAACACCCCCACCGCCGCAGGGCGCAGGCGCACCCCCGTCCCGCCGCACACCCCCAGCCCCGCCCGGGTTTGTGGATCGGGAGGCGCTGCGCACGGG